>NZ_LZML01000148.1:0-158835 GCF_001665695.1 Nocardia sp. 852002-51101_SCH5132738
GGCGTGAGCACGCTGTCCCCGCCGGAAATGATCCGGGCGATCCTGCTGGCGCCGGTCGATCTGCTGTGGAACGGCGGTATCGGCACCTACATCAAGGCCAGTACCGAATCGCACGCCGACGTGGGTGACAAATCCAACGACGCCGTGCGGGTCGACGCGGATCTGTTGCGCGTCAGAGTGATCGGCGAGGGCGGCAATCTGGGCGCCACCGCACTCGGCCGGATCGAGTTCTGCAAACTCGGTGGCCGGATGAATACCGACGCGCTCGACAACTCCGCCGGCGTGGACTGCTCCGACCACGAGGTCAACATCAAAGTCCTGCTGGGAGCGGCGATTTCCTCCGGCGAGCTGGCCGCCTCGGACCGCAATGCCCTGCTGGCCGAGATGACCGACGAGGTCTCGGCACTGGTGTTGCGCGACAACATCTCCCAGAACTTCCGGATGGGTCTGTCGCGTTCGAATGCGGCCGCCATGGTGGGGGTGCACCGGCGGTTGATCGCGGAACTGGAGACCCGGCGCGGTGTGGACCGGCAGCTCGAGGCACTGCCCTCGGATGCCGAACTGGACCGGCGCGCCGCGGCCGGTGCCGGGCTGACCTCACCCGAGCTCGCCAATCTGCTTGCGCACGTGAAGCTTTCGCTCAAGTCGGATCTGCTCGGTGGCGATCTGCTGGACAGCAGTGCGTTCGAGGCGCTGCTGCCGGGGTACTTCCCGACACCGCTGCGGGAGCGCTTCGGCGCCGCGATCGGCCGGCATCCGCTGCGCCGGGAGATCCTGGCCACCATGGTGGTCAACGATATGGTCGACTACGGCGGCATCACCTACGCCTTCCGGCTCGCCGAGGAGGCCGGCGCCACCACCGACGATGCGGTGCGCGCCTTCACCGCGGCCGTGGAGATCTTCGATCTGCGATCGCTGTGGGAGCGCATCCGCACCACGCCGATGCCGGCCGCGGCGCGCAACGAGCTGGAGATGGAGACCAAGCGCACCCTGGACCGGGCGGCGCGCTGGCTGCTGACCAACCGGCCGCAGCCGATCGCGGTCGGTGCCGGCATCGCGCGTTACCGCGACGGGGTGCGGGCGCTGGCGGCCCGGGTGCCGGCCTGGCGGCCCGGCGCGCTCGCCGACGATCTGATGTCGCGCTCCGGCGGACCGATCGGTCACGGCGCGCCGCGGGAACTGGCAGAGGAGGTGTTCCTGCTGATCCATCGGTTCCCGCTGCTGGACGTGCTCGACATCGCCGATATCTGTGAACGCGATGCCGACGAGGTGGCCGCCCTCTACTACGCGCTGGACGCCCACTTCGACATCCAGCGCCTGCTGTCCGCGGTGGCCGGACTGGATCGCGGCGATCGGTGGCAGACCCTGGCGCGCTTGGCCGTTCGCGAGGATCTCTACGATTCGCTGCGCTCGCTCACCGCCGACGTGCTGACCACCACGGAACCGGTCGACACCCCCGAGGAGAAGATCGCCTACTGGGAATCGACCAACCGCTCCCGTCTCAGCCGCGCTCGCGCGGCACTCGGGGAGATCTTCACCTCCGACGCCCACGACCTGGCGACCCTGTCGGTAGCCGCACGCCAGGTCCGCAGCATGGTCGGCAGCGCCGAAACGACGGCGACGGTGCCCAGCTGACCTGCCGGTGGGTTCGGGTGCGCCGCCTGGGACCGGCACACCCGAACCCACTCCGGAACCCGCCGCCGCCCACTCGGTTTCACGAGTGGGCGGCGGCGTCCGCGAATCCCGGTCCCAGCGAGCAGCCGCGGCGGCTCACGGGCCGGCGGGGGTGCCGCAGGCGCCGCAGAACCGGGCCGCGGGCGGGAGGTCCGCACCGCATTCGGCGCAGTGCCGCGGGGGAGCGGCCAGCCGGGTCCCGCAGTGCATGCAGAACCGCGCGGTGCGGGGGTTGTCGGTATCGCAGGCCGCGCAGGTCACCTGCTCCGAGGCGGTGGCCTCGTCACTCTCGAGCCGTGACGCCGCGGACGAAGGCGATTCCGCGCTCGAGGAGGCGGCGGGGGAGCCGGTCGTCGCGGAGTCGTCGGCCCCGGCGGGAGTTGTCGGCGGCAGCGAGCCCGAGGTCGTCGGCTCCGGTGTGGGTGGCGGTTGCAGGGCCGGTCGGCCCGCGGGCTGACCGAACGGCGGCGGCGGGGGTGGCGGGGATTGCTGCGCGGCCCACGGCACCGTCGACTGCTGACCCATGCCGGCAATGGCGTTGAGACCCAGTGCGGCACCGAGGAATCCACCTTCTCCGCCGCCGTGTCCGTGCGCCATTCCCTGTCCCGCGCCCAGGGCCATTTCCCCGGCGGCGTAACGCTGGAAGTCGCCGGCGAGCCGGATGTAGGTGACATCCTTGGCGAGTCGTTTGAGCCGCTCGGCGTCCTCCGGTGCCAGGGTGATGTCGAAATTGCCCATGCGCGAGATCCGCATTCCGTACTCGTACAGCGTGAGATTGGTCTGGCGCACCACCGCGGACTCGATCGACTGCAGCTGCGCCGAGAGGCCGAGCACCTGCCAGTCGCCCTCCGAGATGCCGTGCGACACGGTCATCTTCATCGACTTGAGCAGCAAATCCGCGCACCAGGCCTGAACTCCGGCAGGATCGGTGAGATCGGTGGTGCCGACGAGGGAGGTGATCAGTTGCGCGGGATCGCGGACGGACAGGGCGAATTCGCCGAAGACCCGCAGCGTCACGATCTGCTCGCTGGCCGGGTCGACGATGTCGTCGAGCCGGCCGCCGAATTTGACGCCCGCGAATTCGCGCGTGGAAACGAAGTACAGCTCCGCGCGGTAGAAGTTGTTGCCGGTGACGGTGTCGACGAGCGCACCGAGTACCGGCAGCTCGTCGGCGTCGACGCGATGGCGCCCCGGCCCCATCGTCGCGACGACCCGGCCGGACTTGACGAACAGTGCGATCTGATCGGCGTTGACGATCGTCCGGCTGTAGCGCCGGATGTTCAGATCGGGCCACTTGTAGACCAGCTGATCCTTGCGACCGTCCGGGACGGCGATGAATTCCCGCTCGAACCAGGCCATATCCTCGCCCTTCCTCGGCCGTTGTCGTTATCCAGCGTACCGATACCTATCGGTATGATCTACCGCCGACCTCGGCGGATGGCATTTCCGTTGTGTTACAACCCATCCCACGTATTGAACGTGCCGTTGAATGACGGTACATTGCCCATAGATATGATCGCCGTCACGTGAAAGGTCCTCCCCCATGACAACTGTTCGACCTCCCTCGGAGGCGACGGCGCCCGCGGACGCGCTGCATGCCGAGGATGCGGGCTATCACAAATCGCTGCGCCCCCGGCAGCTGCAGATGATCGCCATCGGCGGTGCCATCGGCACCGGCCTGTTCCTCGGCGCAGCCGGCCGCCTGCACGACGCGGGCCCGGGCCTGTTCCTCGTCTACGCCGTCTGTGGAATCTTCGTATTCTTCATCCTGCGAGCGCTCGGCGAGCTGGTGCTGCATCGCCCCTCCTCGGGATCGTTCGTCTCCTACGCTCGCGAGTTCTACGGGGAGAAGCTGGCTTTCGGCGTCGGCTGGATGTACTTCTTCCACTGGTGTATGACCGGGATCGTAGACATCACCGCGATCGCGACCTATGTCCACTATTGGGGAGGGACCCGCAGCATTCCGCAGTGGCTCATCGCGCTGATCGCACTGGCGATCGTGGTGAGCATCAACCTGATCTCGGTGCGCTGGTTCGGCGAGCTCGAGTTCTGGGCGGCGCTGATCAAGGTGGTCGCGCTGGTCGCCTTCCTGATCGTGGGTGTGGTCATCCTCGGCGGCCGCTTCGATCTGGACGGCCAGACCACCGGCCTGAGCCTGCTCTCCGCGCACGGCGGTCTGTTCCCGACCGGATTCCTGCCGCTGGTCACCGTCACCACCGGTGTCGTCTTCGCCTATGCGGCGGTCGAGCTGATCGGCACCGCCGCGGGTGAGGCCGAGAATCCGGAGAAGATCATGCCGCGCGCGATCAATTCGGTGATCGCACGGATCGCGCTGTTCTACGTCGGTTCGCTGGTCCTGCTCGGACTGCTGTTGCCCTACAGCGACTTCCACGCCGGCGAGAGCCCGTTCGTCACCTTCTTCTCCAAACTCGGGGTGAACGGCGCCGGGTCCATCATGAATCTCGTCGTGCTGACCGCCGCGTTCTCCAGCCTGAACGCCGGGCTCTACTCCACGGGCCGGATCCTGCGCTCGATGGCGATGAACGGCAGCGCGCCCAAGGTGGCCTCGCGTATGTCGAGTTCCGGTGTGCCCTACGTCGGCATCCTCGCTACCGGGTGCATCGCGCTGATCGGTGTCGGACTCAACGCGATGGTGCCGGACAAGGCGTTCGAGATCGTGCTGAACATGTCGGCGCTGGGCACGATCTTCGCGTGGACGGCGATCATCCTGTGCCAGTTGCAGTTGTGGCGCTGGTCGCGCATCGGCAAGGTCGAGCGGCCGTCGTTCCGGCTGATCGGCGCTCCGTACACCAGCATCGCGACCCTGGTGTTCCTGGCGGCCGTGGTGGTCCTGATGGCCGCCAGCGACGACGACGTGCAGCGCTTCGCCGTGCTGGCCATGGTGTGCGTCATGCTGCCCGCGCTGGTCGCGGGCTGGTTCCTGGCCCGCCGCAAGGTCTTGGCCATGGCCACCGAGCGTCTCGGCTACACCGGTCAGTTCCCGGTGCTGGCGGAGCGTCCGCTACAGAACGAGGCGGCCGAGTCGGCAGCCGAATCCGGGGAGCCGGGATCAGCGCCCGACGCCCAGAAGTAGTCGCTCCCTCCGCCCCGGTACCACCGGGGCGGAGCTGTTCCCGGCCTTGGGAAGCTCGCGAACGCGGGACCGCGAACGGGGAACGAGAATGAGGCCCCGGTTCATCAGCGGCCTCGGGAGGTTTCTCATGCCGGAGCGACCCGATACGCCACTTCCGCATCCGTGGGCGAATCGCCGCATCCGCCGCAGCGAGGTGCGCGGACCCGATGCGCATCCGTGGGCGACGCGACGCAACGGTGGGACAGAACTCTCGCAGCGACTGCGCGTCGCGGTGGACTCTCCGGATGAACCGTCCGTGCGGCAGGCCGGCGGCATCGCTGTCGAGAAGAACGGTGCCGCAACGAGTTTCGAGCCGGACCCGTTCTCGGGGCCGGTGACCGCGGATGTCGAGGTCGACACGCTCGGCACCGACACCGGCTCCGGTCGCAGCGCGCGCTCGCGACCGAGTCCGCGCCGGCTGGGCGCCGGCCTGGTGGAGATGCCGCGGGTGGTCTCGGTGGATCCGCGTGCCGCGGTGCTGGACGACCCGGAAGTGCCCGAGGAGAAGCGGTTCTGCTGGAAATGCAACTCCCCGGTCGGGCGCGCGGGCGACGCGGGCCCCGGGCAGGTCGCGGGGGACTGCGGAAAATGCCGGTCCCCGTTCAACTTCCGGCCGATTCTGCAACCGGGTGAGGTCGTCGCCGGACAGTACGAGGTGCAGGGTTGCCTGGCGCACGGCGGTCTGGGCTGGATCTACCTGGCCGTCGACCGCAACGTCAGCGATCGCTGGGTGGTGCTGAAGGGCCTGCAGAATCCGCAGGATTTCGAGGCGCACGTGGTCGCGCTCGCGGAGCGGCAGTTCCTGTCGGAGGTCGCCTATCCCGGCATCGTGAAGATCTACAACTTCGTCAAGCACCGCGGCCCGGGCCGCGATGTCGCCGACGGCTACATCGTGATGGAGTACGTCGGCGGGCAGTCGCTCAAGCGTGTGCTCGATCAGCGTGCGCCGCAGCGTATTCCGGTGGCGGAGGCCATCGCGTACGTGATGGAGGTTCTGCCGGCGCTGGACTACCTGCATTCGTTCGGATTGTCCTACAACGACCTCAAACCCGACAACATCATGGTCAGCGAGGACGAGGTCAAACTCATCGACCTCGGTGCGGTGGCGGCCATGGAGTCGTTCGGAAGTATCTACGGCACACCGGGTTTCCAGGCGCCAGAGATCACCGAGACCGGGCCCACCGTCGCCTCCGACATCTACACCGTGGGCCGCACCCTGGCGGCACTGGTGATGCAGTTGCCGCGCGACGAGCGCGGCCATCAGCTGCCGGAAATGCCGGAGCCGCAGGCACATCCGCTGCTGGTCCGCTATCCGTCGCTGTATCGGCTGCTGTGCCGGGCCACCGATCCCGAACCGGCCCGCCGATTCCCCTCCACCTATTCGATGTACTGCCAGCTCACCGGCGTGCTCCGGATGGTGCTGGCCACCGACACCGACCGGGAACATCCGCAGGCTTCGGTCGAATTCGGTTCCATGCGTGGTGATTTCGGCATCGAGACGCTGATCGGCCAGACCGACGGTATCGTCGACGGCCGCCACCGGATGCCGACCCTCGACGCGCGCGCGGTGGTGGCCGCCCTGCCGGTTCCGCTGATGGACAGCACCGATCCCAGTGCCGAGCTGATGTCCACGCTGTTGCACGGGGATCCGCGCCACGCGCTGGATACGTTGCGGCGCATACGCGATCGGATCGCCTCCGGGGTGCTGGCCGACACCGGTTCCTTCGAACTCGAGGGCGCCCTCACCGCGGTGCGCGCCCATCTCGATCTGGGCGAGGTGGAACCGGCGCGGGCCCTGTTGCGGGAACTGATGCTCGACTACGACACCGACTGGCGGCTGACCTGGTACCGCGGTATCGCCGATCTGCTCGACGGCGCCTTCGAGCACGCCTACACGCAGTTCAACACCGTGCACGCCATGCTGCCCGGGGAGATCGCCCCCGCGCTCGCGCTGGCGGCCACCGCCGAACTGGTCCTGCAACATCTCGACCTACCGGCCGATCCGGATCGCTGGCACCGGGCCGCGGTCGACTTCTATCGGACCGTTTGGCGCACCAACCACGGGGTGGTCAGCGCAGCGTTCGGACTGGCGCGGCGACTGGCCGCGGACGGCGAACTGCTCGACGCCGTCGCGGTACTCGACCGGGTGCCGATGTCCTCACGGCACTACGCGCTGGCCCACATGACCGGCGGACTGCTGCTGGTGTCGCGACCGGTGGCGGAGGTGACCGAGGAGGACCTCGCCGCGGCCGCGCTGCGCCTGGAGGCGCTGCCGGAGGAACCGCGGGCCTCGCAGTTGCAGGTCGTCGTGGTGGGCGCGGCGCTGGAATGGGTGCGTGCGGGCGGGCAGCCGCGCCGGCCCGAGGCGACCCTGCTGGGCTTCGCGCTCACCGAATCCGGTCTGCAGCTGGGGCTCGAGACCTCGCTGCGCGCCCTCGCCCGCACGGCACCGGGCCGGTTGCATCGTTACCGGCTCGTCGATCTGGCCAATCAGGTACGTCCGCGCACCCGGTGGTGAACCGGCTCAGGCGACCCCGCGCACCCGCCAGAGCACCACGGCCACCGGCGCCGCGGCGATCAGCAACAGCCACAACCAGTTTCCGGCCGCCCATGCCGCCGCCCCCGCGAAGACCGTGATGGCACCGGCCAGGACGGCCAGGGAGGGCAGCGGATTGGCCGGTGCGGGCGCGGCCGGGGGATCGGGGGTGACGGCGGGCAGATCGGTGAACAGCGCCGCCAGCTCGACGCGGGTATCGGCCCGGGTGGCCAGCGCGGTGCGCTCGTCGAATTCGGGCAGGGTCAATCTGCCGGCGCCCAGTTGCTGTGACAATTCTTGCAGTGCGCGCTCTCGCTCGGCGACGCTGGGGCGCGCGTCCGCCATATCGTCCATGCACAGCAGGATAGGTCCGCCACCCCCGCGGATCGCAATCGAACCGCCAAGGATGGGAACCGGCATGCCGCCGCACACTTTCGATCCACGTATGTTTCAGTGTGGTTTCCTTGATGTATGACGACCCGGACCGAGTACACCATCGACGAGCTCGCGCGTGAGGCGGGGACCACCGTGCGCAGCCTGCGGGTGTACCACGAGCGCGGTGTGCTGCCGCCGCCGCAGGTCAAGGGTCGCACCGGCTTCTACAGCGCCGAACACCTCAACCGGGTGCGGACCATCAGCCGATTGCTGGACCGCGGCATCAAACTCAATGGCATCAAGGAACTGCTCAACGCCTGGGATCGCGGTGACGATCTCGGCGACATTCTGGGTGTCGCGGAGCCCGATGCGTCGTCGGGCGCCGAATCGCCGGCCGATGTGACGATCGCCGCGACCGACCTGGCGCAACGGTTGCGCGAGGTGCCCAACGGACTGGCCCGGGTCGTCGCCCTCGGCCTCTACGAGCCGGTCGACGCCGGCACCTACCGCGCCGCCGATCCGATGCTGCTGCAGGCCGCCGACCGGCTGGCCGCCGCGGGTGTGCCGGAGCCGGAGATCATCGCCGAATTCGAGCGGCTGGCGACCGAATGCGACCGGATCGCGCGCCGCTTCACGGACCTGTTCCAGCGCACGGTGTGGACCGGCTTCCAGGATTCGGCGGGCACGCCGGCCGATGTGGCCGGGCTGGCCGCGGGCTCCGAGGCGATCCGGACCGTCCCGGCACAGGCCGGCGCCGAACTGATCGGCCGGTTCGTGGCCCGGTATCTCGATCAGGACAGTGCGCTGAACGAGGCGCTCGCCGACTCCTGAGCGTTCACCGCGAAATTTCCTCACTCCCATCCCTGGGGACACCTCGCGATATAACGTGCCGTTATCTAACGGTACATTAACGGTGTGGCCGATACTTCCGTCCATCAGCGTCGGAAGTGCACGATTGAACGGAGACACACCGATGACCGCAGCCACCTTTGCCCGCGCCACCCGATCCCTGCTGCTGGCCGCGACCGTCGCGGGTGCCGCGGTCGTGGGCCTGTCCGCCGGTCCGGCCGCGGCACAGGCGCCCGGACCGTACTGTCTGTGGGCCGGCGCCGCCTTCGCCCCGGGGACGCAGGTACATGCCGGCGGCTGGGCATTCAGTTGCCGCAGTGAACTTTTCGGCGCCGCCCGGTGGAATGCGGACGGCCCGTCCCACCGCGCCGACACCGTGGCCAATCCGGGCGCGCTCGGAAACCCGGCCGGTCGCTTCAGTCCCGGCGCACGCCAGCCGGGCACGTCCTACAACGACTACTGCGTGGGCGATCAGCTGATCGCGGGGACCGAGGATGTGTACGAGGCGGTTCCGGCCTCGGGCGGTCTGTACTGGCGAGCAGCCGGGCCGATCTCCCAGTGGCGCTTCCAGGGCGAGGGCCCGGCGCCGACCTGGCGTTCGTCGAGCCTGTGCCGCGACGGCGAACTGCTCTGATCCGGCACCTATAGGTAACGGGCGCAACCTACTTAAGTAGGTGCGCCCGAACATTACCGATGCGCGCCGCCCCCACCGGGGGGAACAATCACACGTCGGCAAGTTACGGCAGATGGGTGAGCGATGGCAGGCGTGACACTGTGGATGCAGATGTCGCTCGACGGATACGCGGAGGGGCCCGACCAGGAAATTCACTGGCCGGTGGTGGACGAAGAGCTGTGTGAGTCCTTCCTGGACGAACTACGGGCGGCCGAGGTGTTCGTCTACGGCCGTAAGACATTCGAGATCATGGCCGCGTTCTGGCCCTATGCCGATGCCGATCCGGCCATCTCGCCGTTCTACGTCGAATTCGCGCGCTGCTGGAAACGCACACCGAAACTGGTGTTCTCCCATACGCTGCGCGATCCGGGCTGGAACACCCGGGTGATCGGTGCGGATCCGATCGGCGAGATCAGCGCGCTGCGGGCGGCCTCGACCGGACCCGTCGTGGTCTTCGGCGGTGCGCAAACCGCCTCGTACTTTCTCGAACACGATCTCGTCGACGAATACCGGCTGTTCGTGCACCCGCTGCTGCTCGGCGGTGGGGTGCCGCTGTTCCCCAAACCGCTGGATACGGCGGGACTGCAGCTGGTGGACATCATGACCTTCGACAGCGCGGTCGTGCAGATGCACTATCAACAGGCCGCGCCGGTCGCGCGAACGGGGTAGTCGCAGATCGCGGTATCGAATCCGGACACACGACGGGGGCACGGTGGGCTAACTTGTTCCTACTATGTTCCAGCGATCGCGCATCGGTGTACTGCCCGCCACCAGCAGTGAGTTCGTGGGCAGGCTCGCGCAGCGAGAGCGGATAACCGCGCTGATCGCCCGTGGCGCACGGCTGATCACCCTGACCGGCCCCGGCGGTATCGGCAAGACCAGGCTGGCCATCGAAACGCTGCGCCGCGACGTAGACCTGCCCACGCGCTGGCTGGCGCTGGCGGAACTGGACGCCGAGACCGCGATCGCCGAACTGCGCGAGTTCGCGCCCCGGCCCGGCGGCGCCCCGCACGTATTGGTCCTGGACAGCTGCGATCGGCTGGTGACCGCCCTCGCGACCGAGCTCGCGGACCTGCTCGAAGCCGACCCGGCGCTGACCGTCGTGGCCACCAGTCGCGAACCGATCGGCTGGATCGACGAACAACTCGTCCCGGTGCCCTCGCTGGATCCCGCACAGGCGTTGCGGCTGCTGCGCATTCGCATGGAGCTCACCGGCCGCACGGCCGGCGACGGCGACGAGGACGACGATATCCTCCGGCGGATCTGTGCGCATATGAGCCACAATCCGTTCGGACTGCGGCTGGCCGCGATCAGATTGCGGCACCATCCGCCCGCCATCGTGTTGCACGAGGTGAGCGGCGATGCCTACGACCGTCGCCTGCAATGGTCCGACAGTGCCCGGGTCGGGGTGGAAGCACGCCACCGCGATATCGGCGCCAACATCGCATGGTCCACCAGTCGCTGCACCCCAGCCGAATCCATTCTGCTGCAACGGTTGTCGGTCTTTCCGGGTGGCTCCGCGGGCGGCGGAGCCGATCGGGAGGCGATCGAGGCGATCTGTGCCGACGAGGCGTTGCCCGCGGTGTCGATCGAATCGACACTGGACCGGCTGGTGGAACGGTCGCTGGTGATCGTGCGGCTGACCGGGACCTCGGCACGGTGGTATCTCACCGAATGTGTCCGCCTCGTCGCGCGCGCCGAACTGCACCGGCGTGATCCGGTCGAGGCCAATCGGCTCGCGGCCCGGCATCTGCAGCTGCGCCGGCTGGAGGTGCGCCGCGCCGAGGGCTCGGCGCTGCCCCAGCAGCCGTGTGTCGTCACGGCACAACCGCCGGTCGGCGCGGTGGCGGCGGCGCGGCCGGAGTCGGAGCGCTGGGAGAGCCTGTCGCGGGCGGAACGTGAGGTGGCGGTGCTGGCGGCCGCGGGCTGGCCCAACAGCGCCATCGCCGTGCGCCGCCGCAGTTCGGTGCGCACGGTCGATGCCCAGGTGGCGATGGTCCGGCAGAAGTTGCAGATCACCTCGCGCGCGGAGATCGCCCGGCATCTGCCCGCCGAGGCCCGGGAGCGGATGCGCAGCGAGGCTTTGGCCCGGCGCGAGACGGCCCGGTCGTGACCACACCGTGGATATCCCAATTCGTCGGCCGGACAGCGGAACTGCGCAGCATCGCCGAACTGCTCGAACCCGGTGGGCCCCGGCTGATCACGCTGCTCGGACCGGGTGGGATCGGTAAGACGACGCTGGCTACCGAGGCGTTGCGCAGGTCCCAGCGGCCCGGTCGCGATCACGTGCTGTGGGTGCGGTTGGCGCGGCTGGAGACCGGCGCCGACGCCGAGGCGGTCGCCGAGGAGATCGTGCGCACCGTCGCACCGACCGCGACCACCGGCAGCAGCGCGGAAGACTGCCTGCTCGAGGCCTTCGCCGCGCTCGGCGCCGCTCGCACCGTCCTGGTCCTGGACAACTGTGAACACGTGCTGCATCCGGTGGCGCGGCTGATCGTCGAGCTACTGAGCGTGAATCCGGACGTCACCGTCGTGGCCACCAGCCGGGAACCGATCGGCTGGACCGACGAGCGGCTGGTGCCGGTGCCGCCACTCACCAAAAACCATGCGCTGGAACTGTTCCGGCGGCGTGCCGAACTGACCGGCCGGCCCATCGCCGCGGATCCCGCGACCCTGGAACTGGCTGCCCGGATCTGCCGGCAGGTGGACAACAATCCGCTGTTCATCCGGCTGGCCGCGGCCCGGCTGCGCTACCGGCCGCTCGCCGAGGTGTTGCGCGATCTCACCGGCACCGACTCCGAGGCGTGGATGCACTGGTCGTCGGGTGTGCGGGCCGGCGCCGACGAGCGTCATCGCAACGTCGGTGACGTGATCGCCTGGTCCTACGGGCTGTGCACCGACGCCGAACGCCTGCTGCTGGACCGGATGTCGGTCTTCGCGGCCGGATTCGACCCCGGTGACGAGGAAACCCGCAGCGGCGGTATCGAATACAGCGCGGTGGCGCAGGTCTGCGCCGACGAGGCGTTGCCCGAGCCGGTCATCGCCGCCACGCTGGAGCGACTGGTCGAACGGTCGCTGGTGTCGACCCGCATGACGGCCACCTCGGTGCGCTATTTCCTGCCCGAGAGCGTGCGCGCGTTCGCCCGCCTCCGGCTGCAGGAGCGACCGGACGGTGCGGCCTCACCGTCCGGCATGCCTGCCCGCCATCGTCGCTACTTCCGTGACAAAGTCGTTGCCGGACAGGCGATGTGGTACGGCCCCGACGAGATGGAGTGGATCGACTGGGTCCGCGGGGCATGGAACGACGTGCTGCTCGCGGTGGAGACCAGCCTCGGCGATCCGGCCGAGGCCGTGATCGGACTCGAGATCGCCACCGTGGTCATGGCATTGCGGGTGCCGTTCCTCACCGGCACCAACCGCGCGGTCGCCGGGCTCACCGAACGCGCCCTCGGGGTGGTCGGCAACGATCCGGCCTTGTCGTCGCTGCGGATCACCGCCAAGGCCCTGATCGGCTGGATCGCGGTGTGGCAGGGCCGATTCGACTACACCTCCCGCCTTCTCGGCGAATGTGCCGCCGAATGTCTCACCGATCCCGTGCTGCGCCGGGAGTGGCGAGAGCACACCGCCGACGACATCGGCCTGCCGGCCCAGGTCGAATTCACCTGGGGACTGGAACTGTTCCTGATTCGCCTGGACCTGCGCTCGATCGAGGTGTTGTCGCGCGCCCGCCGGAAGTTCGCGGCCGTCGGCGATCGCGGCGGCACCCAGCGTAGTGATCTGTTCACCGTGCTCGCGGCCGCCAGCCTGGCGACCCCGGAGGTGGCCGGGCGGGTGGTGCGCCGCCACCTGCACGACGCGGCGAAAACGGATGCGCCGTGGGCGGTTTCGTGGGCGGAGTTCGCGGAACTGGTCGCCACCATCCGCCACGGCGACCCCGCGGACGCCGTGCGCCGGGGCCGGGAGGCGGTGGCCGCGCATCTCGATCGCGGAGATACCTGGACCGCGGGTTGGATCATCCATTTCTGCACCGTCGCGCTGGCCGCGATCCTGTCGCGGCGTATCGAATCCGGCGCGCGCCCGGACGAGCTCGCGGCGGCCGCGCGAGAGATCGCCTACCTGCAGGGCGGCACGGCCGCGCTGCATCGCTCGATGGGGATCGCCTCGGACCGGGTGCCGCTGGTGGTGGAGGGATCCTTGGCGGCGCGCGCGGCCGCGACCGCGGTGCTCGGGGCCGAGAGCTACGCCGCCGCGGTGCGTCGCGGTGGGCGGATGCGGCCGCAGGACGACGAGTTGCAGCGGTATTTCCTCGGGCGGCTGGAGATCGTCGAGGACGCCGACGCCGGTCCGGACGACGCACGATGGCAGGAACTTTCACCCGCCGAACGCGATATCGCGATTCTGGTGGCCGCCGGGTGGACCAACAGTGCGGTCGCGGTGCGCCGCGGGACGTCGGTCCGCACGGTCGACGCCCAGGTGGCGACCATTCGCCGCAAACTCGCGGCCGCCGACCGCTCGGCGATCATCCACCGCATTCCCGGCGAACTGCGCGATCGCGTGCGTGCCGAATCGCGACAGCCACCGGGACGTCCGCGCCGCACCTACTGACCCGACGTCGTTCGACTCCGGCTGTCGCTCAAGGCTTTCAAGGCACGGTCGACATCGTCGGAATCGTTGTGGACGTGGAACGACACCCGCAGCGCACCCGCTCGGGCCGTGGTCACCACCGCGGCCTCGGCCAGGGCGTCGGCGGCGGCCGCGGCGCCCGGAATCGACACGATCGGCGCTCGTCCGGGCACGGGCGTGAGGCCCAGGTCGTCCAGTCCGGCGCGGAAGCGGTCGGCCAGCGCCAGATCGTGGGCCTGAATCGCCGGAATCGTCAACTCCTCCAGCAGTTCCGCTCCGGCCAGCGCGCCTACCACGCCCAGCCAATCGGGCGTGGCGTCGAAGCGCCGCGCGGTATCGGCAAGTCGTTGTGGTGCATACATTTCCGCCCAGCGGTCGGCGGCCGCGTACCAGCCCGGCGCATGCGGGCGCACCCGGTCGGCGATCTCCGGCCGGATCGCCAGCAGCCCGACACTGCGAGCGCCGAGCAGCCATTTGAAGCTCGCGCACACCCAGATGTCGGCATCGGCGAATCGCAGCGGCAACCAGCCCGCCGCCTGCGAGACGTCGAACAGCAGCAGCGCGTCGTGCGCCGCGGTGGCCTCGCGCAACCGCGCCGGATCGACCGTCCGGCCGTCGGCGGACTGGACGAGACTGCAGGCCACCAGCGCGGTATCCGGTCGAACCTCCTCGGCCAATCGCTCCAGTTCCACCGTGCGTACCCGCAGATCTCCGCGGTAGCGGAACGGATTGGGTACGGAGGCGAAATCGCCTGCGGCGACCAGTACTTCGGAGCCGGGCGCGAGTGCGGCCGCGGCCGGGCCGATGAGCGCGGCGGCCGAATTGCCGATCGCCACATCGGCTGCCGTCGCGCCGTCGAGGATGCGGGCATAGGCCGCGCGCAGCCGATCCACCCGATCGTCGTAGCGCGAGGGTGCGCGATGCCCGCTCGCCCACCCGTCGAGAACCTCACGCACCGCCGTGAACGCGCGGGCCGGCGGAATGCCGTACGAGGCGGTGTCGAGATAGGTGGTGTCGACCGCGAATTCGTGGCCGGCCAGAGCGGGAACATACGCCGAGGAGGTCATGAGGCCATGGTCGCGAGCGAGTGGCCCGCCGGTCCATAGCCACCCGAGGCTCGCTGGACCGGTCGAAGGTGCCGAACCGCCGCGACCTCAGCCGTCGCTCGCCGCGCCCACGTTCGCGTCCTCGGCGCGCAACCGCTGGGCGGCCGCGTGGTCGTGGGTCGGCACCACCGTCACCGTCGTGCGCGCCAGATGCAGCCGGTGCAGTGTGCGGAAGGTCAGTTCGCGATCGTCATCGGCGAAACCGCCCGGGTAGCTTGCCTTCTGGCGGATCTTGTCGATCTGCAGGTGGTGCCAGGCGGCATCCCCGGCGAGCAGGACCCAGCCCCGCCGGGTGTGGGCGAGGACGCCGATACTGCCGGGGGTGTGCCCGGACAGATCCACCAGCACCACGGTCCCGTCGCCGAACAGATCGTGGCTCGCGGTGAACGTCAGCACCGGCGGTCCGTCGAGGTCGTATTCGACCACGGGCCGCTCCCGCAGCGCATCGCGGACGCCGCCGACCGGCGCGACCGGACCCGTCATGATCCACCGCTGCTCGACGCGGTGCATGTGGACCGGCAGTTCCGGCAGATCCAGCAGACCGCAGACATGATCCCAATGCGCGTGCGTGGGCAGCGCGAAATCCAGCGGTCGCGGATCGTGTTGACGCAGCGAGTCGACGGTCGCCACGGTTGCGGCCGGGGGCCGCACCGCGACCCGCAGGACCGCCGGGAGCTGCGCGATCGCGCGACGTTCGGCATCCAGGCAGACGCCGGGGTCGACCACGAACCGGGCCTGCGGATGCTCGACGACGAAGGCGGTCAGCGCGTTGTCGATACGGCGCGGGGTGAACGTTCCCTCGACGACCGCCGCCGTCGGCACCGACCGTGGTGCCTGCGGCAGCGCGCGCACCGAGACGACGCCTCGGGGCTCGGGCAGCCCGGCATCGGGGATCGAGGCCAGGAAGCGCCGATCGAGCCGGCGGGGCAGCATCAGCCCGCGCACGGAACCCACTGCGGCAGTGCAGCATTCGAGCACACTCGGTGTCTTCACCGGATCCGGCATGTCATTCGTCCGTTCTGTGGGTGGGCCGCGAACGACGGGATCGTCGCCACGTGTTGTGGCACGATAAAACTTAAGGTCGACATGAAGTAAAGGGGTGAGGCCGGCGATGGACGAGGGACTGAAGATCGGCGACGCCGCCGTGGCGATCGGCGTCGAGGCGCATGTGCTGCGCCATTGGGAATCGGTCGGGCTGCTGCATCCGGCCCGCAGTCCCTCCGGGCATCGCGCCTACGACGAACAGACTCTCGACCGGGCACGGCTGATCCGCACCCTGCAGCGCACCGGGTTGTCGCTGCGCCGGATCCGGGAACTCGGCATCTCCGGGCGCGACGAACGGCTGGCCCTGATTGCCGCCGAGCGGACACAGTTGCGCCGCCGCATCGACCTGTTCGAGGCCACCGATCGCTTCCTCGCCCACATCCTCGATTGCCGCCATCCCATCCTCGCCGAATGTCCCGACTGCTCCGGTTTCCTCGCCCGATACGGCGACGAGCGCGACCGGCACGAATTCGCGGATCGAGACCCCTCGCCGCTGCCGGCTCACTGATGCAGGCGTGACCGGCTGCCGGGCCGTTGCCGCGCACTCTTGTTGCGGTACATCGCGGTGTCGACGGCATGCATGAGATCGTCGACCGCCTCGGGCTGCCGGGTGACCAGTGCGGTGCCGATCGAGGCGCCCACCGTGATCGCCCCACCGGCCACCACGACCGGTTCGCCGAGTGCCGCCAGCAGCCGGGACGACATGTCGACCAGTTGCGTCTCGCCCGCGCACCGTTCGATCAGCACGATGAACTCGTCGCCCCCGATCCGAGCGGCCAGCCCATCGGGCTCGGCCGCCGCCCCCAGTCGCTCGGCGACCGTACGCAACACGCGATCACCGATGGTGTGCCCGTAATCGTCGTTGATCTCCTTGAATCCGTCCAGGTCGAGATAGCACAGTCCGATCGGCGGCTCGGCCTGCGCCAGCCGGTCGAAGAACAGCAGCCGATTGGCGAGCCCGGTCAGATCGTCGTGATGGGCTTCGTGCCAGAGCCGGTCGGCCAGCGCCTTGCGCTCGGTGATGTCGACGGCCACCCCGATCAGGAATCGCACCCTGCCGCGCGCGTCCCGCACCACCGACATGGACAGGTCGATATCGGAATGGTGACCGTCGGGCCGGGTGAGCGACGTCTCCATCCGGAAGCGGTCCAGACTGCCGCGCAACAGCTGCTGGAACTGGGTGTAGGCCTCACCGACGTTGCCCTCGCCCAGCACCGCCGCCACCGACCGGCCGAGGATCAGGTCGATCGGCACACCGAGCATCTCGGCGAAAGCGGCGTTCACATCGCGGACCCTGCCGGTCTCGGCGTCGATGGTGCCGATGCCCACCGAGGCGCCGGCGAAGATGGCGCCGAACCGGGCCTCCGACAGTTGCCGCCGCGCCTGTTCCTCACGGACCGCGGCCAGTGCGGCGCTCAGCGTCGTCTCCTGTTCGGCCAGAGCGGCACCGCGCAGGGCCGCGGTGAATCCGGCGGCGAACTCCGCGGCCACGGTGACGGCGCGGTCGCGGACGGTCTCGTAATCGGGTTCACCGGGGTCCGGGCAGATCTCGGCGACCATATCGCGGCAGATCACCGCCACCGATCGGCTCACCGCGGCATCGTCGCGATAATTCGCGGCGACCAGCGACGAGGCGGCCAGCCGGGCGGCCTCGACGCCGACGGTGCCGCGCAGCGTGCCCAGCAGTTCCTCGCACAGGCCGGTGAGCAGGGTCTCGATCTCGGTTCGCGTCAGCGTCGGCGCGACCACTCCGTCGAGTGCGTCGGCCCACCGCGCCGCCAACTCCTGCGAACCCACCCTGCAAACCCCTGCCTATCCCGTGGACCCCGTCACACCTTGTGCCCCACGCCGCCCAAACCGAGCGAGCGTCCCGGCGTCTCGTGCAGGTCACGCTCGGATTCCGGGCGCCACAGAGGTAATTCGACGACGCCCGGCTCGACCTGTTCCCAGCCGGTGAACATGTCGACGATGGCCGCGCGGTCGCGGAAACGGATTCCGACGCCGCTGGTCGATTCCTCGTGAATCCGCGCGGCCGCCTCCGGCCGGTGTGCCGAGGACAGATGGGAGATCGCGATATAGCTGCCCGGCGCCACGGCCGCCCGCAACGCGGCGACCTGCTCGCGCGGACGTTCCTCGTCCTGCAGCAGATGCAGCACGGCGACCAGCAGCAGACCGACGGGACGATCGAAGTCGATCAGGCCGGTCTCACGGGCGCGCGCGAGCAGTTCCTCCGGCTTGCGCAGATCCGCCTCGATGGCGCCCGCGTGGTCGTTGCCCTCCAGGATGGTGGCCGCATGGGTGACCGCGACGGGGTCGATGTCGGCGTAGAGCACCCGGATCGAGGGATCGATGTCGTGCGCGACCTCGTGCACATTCCCAGCGGTGGGAATTCCTGATCCGACATCGAGGAACTGCCGGATCCCGGAGTCGATCATGAATCGGACCGCCCGGCGCAGAAAAGCGCGGTTGCTCAATGCCAGCCGCGGCAGATCCGGCACCAGCTTGCGCCCCTCCGCCGCGGCGTGCCGGTCCACTTCGAAATTGTGGGAACCGCCCAGCAGCGCGTCGTACATCCGGGCCGGGCTGGGCCGCTGCATATCCACGCCCTCGGGCGCCCACGCTGGCCTGTCCACTCGAATCCCCTCTTGCCGATCGAGAATCGGCCCGCCGGACCGCGGGGTCCGGGGCCGATCTTGTCGAAGCCCAACTGTACGCCCACGCGGGTCCGGTCCGCGGACATGCGTCGGCCGCTCAGACCAGATTGATCGAGTCGAGTACGCGGGCGCCGAGCTCGGCATCGCCGGTGATCGCGACCGCGCCCGCCCGCCACGGCAACCGCCGGGTACCCCACTGCGGAAACTCCAGCGCCAGCGCGGCGATATGGGCGGCGGCGCCGGCGGCCTGACCGGGCCGCACCCGCAGCCGTCCGCCCCGCGGCTCGATCCGCCAGGTACCGCCGCCGGGGCCGGTGAAAGTCAGCGCCACCGGGGCGTCGAGCCAGCTCAGCGCCTCGCGATGGGAACGCTCCAGCAGTACGGTGAGCCAGGTCAGGATGGCGTTCATGCGCAGCGCGTCGGTGGGTGGCGGGGGAAGGTCGAGCGCGGGCGCGATGTCGTGGCGCAGATGCGTGTGCCAGTCGAAGAGCAGCATCGCCGGAATCAGGTCCAGCCGGTACCAGCCCAGCTCACCGATCGGGAGCTGTATGCGCCGTATCCCCGCCGCGGTGAACAGCGACAGCGCCCGCACGCCGCGCCGCGACCAGGTGTCGAATTCCGGCAATACGTGACGCGTTGTGTGCGAACGTTTTTCGTCCACCAGCTGTTCGTTGAGGCGCTCCAGATCGCGAGTGGCCACGATGGCGGCGGCACTCGGGGTGAGCAGCGCGCGCACTCCGGTCGTCATGTGGATGACGACCTCGGCCACCGACCATCCGGCGGCCGCGCTGGGCGCGGCCCACTGCTCCTCGGTCAACTCCCCGCAGAATTCGAGCACCGCGCGGCGCTCGTCACTGAGGCCGGGCAGATATCGCGAACTCATCGGCAGACCTCGACGACCACCGAACTCCTCATGAACAGCGCACGCTACCGGTTCGTGGTCGCCGGGAGCCAGAGCGCGCGCCGATTTCGGCCCCGGACCGGCGCCTCGGCACACTGCGGCAACGTCGCCGCACCCGCCGGGACGTCCGTCTGTGCCGGTGCGCCGGCGAAGGGGCCGGCCGAACGGTTCGCCGAAACATTGCAGTGGTCTCGTACGCGGGCGAACCGACGGACACCGACGATTCCGGATGCCGCGTTGTGCACGCGGCCGAGTTCGCCGCGCGCGGATCGGCCGATTCGCTGAGCTGTTGCCGATATGTCTGCCGTAACCCGGGTGTCGCGCACGATGTGGACTTGTCGGTGCCATGGGGCATGCTCTTGGCACGCAGATGTCTACGAGCCCGCCCGGAGTACACCATGTCGTCCCCACGAACCAAACCGCAACCGTTGTCCGACACCGAGATTCGACAGATAGCGGCCGAGCTCGCCGACGGCCGGCCACCCATGGTGTGGTTCACTCCGGCGGCAGTGGGAGTATCCGAGGGGCGTTCGGGCAAGGTGATTGCACTCGGTGATCCGGCCGACGGCGATTTCCTGCAGGTCCGGCCGACCGGATCGAAGGATGTCATGTCGTTCTCGCCGACCGAGGTGACATTGGCCAAGCCCGCCCGCAAGGACAAGCGCACCACCACATCCGAGACCACCGGCGCTACGCCGGCAACGAGGAAGGACACCGCAGTGAGCATGTCGTCGTCCGTGACCGCGCCGTCCGCGCCGACCACACCGGCAGCCGTGCCCGCCGCGGCGTCGAAAACGCCTGCGCCGCAACCTGCTTCGGATCAGAAGCCGGCGGCCAAACCCGCCGCCACGCCGGCCGCCCGTCCCCAGAAGTCGGCCGCGGCCGCCCGCAAATCCAAGGCCCCCGAGGTGACGGTCACCCTGTCCGGCACCGCCGACGGGGAATGGGCCGTGGATGTGGTGCACGGTAAGAAGCGCACGATCAAGGGCCTGGCGGTGGCGGGTGCCTCGGTGGCGCAGGCCGCGAAGCTGCTGCATCCGGAGGTCGCCGAGGTGGTCGACTCCGTCCTGGACGCCGTTCGCGACTCTCAGCGCGCCAAGGTCGAACAACTCCAGGCCGAACTCGAACAGGCCCGGCGCCTGCTCGACGAACTGTCCGGCTAACCGGGCCGCACGCCACAGCTCCCTCCGAATTCGCGGCCGCGGCCTTGCGTTGACACCGATGACAACGTTTAGCGTGACGGCTGCAGTGGCGAGAGGGAATTCATGCTGATCGGAGAACTGGCCGAGCGGGTGGGAACGAGCGCCCGGATGCTGCGGTACTACGAGCAGCAGGGTCTGGTCCGGTCCCGGCGGTCGGCGAACGGCTACCGCGTCTACGACGAGCACGAGGTGGATGTCGTACGCAAGATTCGCGATCTGCTGGAGCTGGGATTCGATCTGGCCGACACGCAGCCGTTCGTCACCTGTCTGCGCGCAGGCAACGAGTCGGGTGACGAATGTCCGGAATCTGTCGAGTCACTGCGTCGCAAATTGGCCGAGATCGACGACGCGATCGCTCGACTCGGCGCCGCACGCCGGCATCTGACGGATCGGATCGACGCTGTCACCGGACCGTCGCCGAAGTGTGCGTTCACCTGCTAACTCGGAGGTTTCCGGATGCGTTTCGCGGTCAGCTACAGCACGGCATTCAACGGCACCGATCCCGATCGGCTCGTCGCCTTCGCCCGGCATGCCGAGGACTGTGGATTCGAAGGGCTCTACGTCCAGGATCACATCGCGCTGTATCCGGGGGCGGACTACGGCGCGGGCGAATTGCCGCCCACCCTGCCGTATTTCGATCCGCTCGACTGCCTGAGCTTCGTCGCGGCCGCCACCCGGCGGATTCTGCTCGGCACCGGCGTGCTGTTGCTTCCCTACCGCCATCCGGTCGTGCTGGCCAAGCGGCTGGCGACGATCGACGTGTTGTCGCGCGGCCGGATGCGGCTGCTCACCGTCGGCCTCGGCAGTCTGCCGGGGGAGGCGCGGGCGCTCGGGGTCGACTACCGCACCCGCGGCCGCCGCGCCGACGAGGCGATCAACGTGCTGCGGCTGCTGTGGTCGGGCGGTCCGGAGGGTGTCGGTCACCGTGGTGAGTTCTTCTCCTTCGACGATCTGTGCAGTTACCCCAAACCCCATGGCGTGAGCGAACTTCCCATCCATGTCGGAGGTTCCAGCGCGGCGGCCGCGCGTCGTGCCGGGCGGCGCGGCAACGGCTATTTCGCCGGCGGCATGCTGACCGAGGCCGAACGCGACCGGCAATTCGCGCTGGCGCGCGGGGCCGCTGCCGAGGCGGGCCGCGACCCCGCGGCTCTCGAGTACACGCGATGGGGATCGGCCGATATCTCCGCCGACCGTGCCGGACAACTCGCCGAAACCGGTGTGCATCGCCTCGTCGTCGGATTCGCCGGAGCCGAGCCGGCGCAGCAACACGATCAGATGTCGGAATTCGCCGAACGTTTCGCGATCGCACCCGCGGTGTGACGCCGGCTCACACCGCCGGTTCGTGCCGGCGCACTCGCCGCCGGCTCTCGGCCTGGGGGAGATGGCGCAGGTCGTCGTGGAAGGCGCAGCCGAGCGAATAGTCCTTGGCGTGGTACATGGCCGAATCCGCTTCGCGCAGTAAGTCGTAGATGGTGGCATCGGTGCTGCGCGGGCCGCTGCAGGCGATGCCGATGCTCGCGCCGATGGTCACCTCGGTGACCGACAGTTCGAAGGGTTTGCCGAAGGCGGCCAGCAGTTTCTCGGCCAGTACGGCCGCCTCGGCGCGGTTGGCGCCGGCCAGCACCACGAATTCGTCGCCGCCGTAGCGGGCCGCGACATCGTCGCGGTGGATGACGCGGCGGATGCGGGCGGCGGCGTTCGCGATGAGTTCGTCGCCGACCGCGTGGCCGTAGCTGTCGTTGATGGTCTTGAAGCCGTCCAGATCGAGAAACAGCAGGCAGATCGGGCGCCCGGCCCACAGTTCGCGATTGCGCGCCGGGGCGCGCAGCAACGCCGACCGATTGAGCAGGCCGGTGAGCATATCGTGGTCGGCCTGGTACTGGGCCCGGCGCTCGCTGCGCGCGCTGCGCACGATCGCGCGCTCGCTGCGCACCAGCACACCCACCAACAGCGTGGCGAGCAGTGTGGAGACCACCACCCGGTCCACCGTGCCGACCGGCGCGCCGACGGTCGGCACCAGCGAGGCGACCACCAGCGTCACCGCGATCACGCTGGCGCGCTGCCGGGACCGGTGCGGATGCACCCGGCGGGGGCCGCCGAGGGTGACCATGGTCGGATGCAGCGCCGCCAGCCCGACCATCGCATAGGCGACGAGCAGCGGCGTCAACAGCATGCGCGCGTCGAGATGTACCGAGCCGGCGGACTGCAGGTTGTAGCCGAGGTCGGCCACCAGGATCGCCAGCAGGCCGACGTGCACCAGCCGCAACGAGGTCTCCGAGCGCGACGACGTGACCACGGAGTGGGTGACCAGCGTCAGCAGCAAGGCATCGATCACCGGATAGATCGGCATGATCAGCGCCGAGGCGTCCCACTGCCGGGTGTTGTGCAGCACCGGGGAGATGAGAAAGGTCCACGAGGCGAGCAGGGCGCCGAGCGCGATCAGACCGGAATCCAGCACCAGATCGCGCTGACAGCTCGAGCGCCGCGGCCACAACCAGAGGAAGGCGGCGACTCCGACGCCGCCGTAGCCGGCCAGCGTCGCCAGATCGTCGTACGGCGGGAAGCCGCTGGCGGTGAAATCGCGCAGCAGTGTTCCGGCGGCGAACAAGACGCCGGAGAGGGCGAGCAGATACCAGGCTGCCGGCGCGGGCGGCCGATGCCGGCGCACTCCCGTCCTGATCATGGTCAGCGTCGCGACGACGACACCCAGCATCGCCGTCAGTGACAGCGCCGGGGATTCGGCGATCGCCAGGACCGCCACGATCGAGACGACGGCCGTCGATAGCGCTGTGCGCCAAAGCTTTTCCGGCGGCCAGGTGCGCAGCGGCCGGATGCGGGTGGTGTGGTGGTGCTGTGTGCCGGATGTCATCAGCCCCCCTGGTCCGCGTCGTCGTTCAGGAACCGAGCCGCGTAGTAGGTTTGTGAATCCTCGACCGCGACTTCCACGTTCGCCTGTTCACCGACCGCACTGCGCAGTGCGTCGGCAAACGAGAATTGAGAATTGTTGTACGAGCAGATGTCCCAGCCGACGACCCCACCATCTGCCGCCAGGATCTGGACAACTGTACTGATCATGGCATGAAAAGCCACCCCGTGTCGCGCAGTTGGGGTAACAAGGGTGAAACCTGCATAGTAAATCGCATCGCGCTCGGCGTGTTGCGGAAACCGTGTCGCAAAATACTCCGGACTGATCCACGGCACGGTGTCCAGATGCCGCGTCAGGGTGGTGAGTCCGATCGGTTCGCCGGCCGGTGTGCGGGCCACGATCTTGTCGACCCGGGTGTCGGTCATCTCCGCGCGGAACTCGTTGCGATGCAGCACCTGCCGGGCGATCGCGCGCGCTCGCAGCGGTCCGAAAGCCTGCTCGTAGAGGTCGTGGAAGAGGTCGATCTCGGCGTCCGCGATCGCCGTCACGATGGTGATCTCGACGCCCGGCCACGACGCCCCGGTTCCGAGGGCATCGCTCACGGACGATCCCAGCCGCTGGCTCGGTAGGCGGCCAGCACCAGCGCACACGTGTCGCGCCCGTCGGCGCGCACCGCGACGGTGGCAGTGTGGATCGGGCCGAAGCGCCCTGGCCGTGCGGTGGTCATATCGGCGAGGCTGGCGTTGATGAGATCCTCGACCTGCCCGGTAGTTTCGGCGGCGTGTTCCACGAACAGGCCCGCGCCGGAGCCGTCCGCACACAGGGTCCAGCCGATCCCGGCGGCCGCGGTGGCGCCGGGCGATCGCGCGTGCCCGAGGGCGTAGACGCAGTAGAGACGATCGCCCCAGCCGATCCGCTGGCGTACTCGCGCCGTCCGCCGCACCTGCGCCCGGGGCGGGATCACCGAGGATAATCGGATCAGATTCGCCTCTCCCACACCGAGTTCGCACAGGGCCGCGTCGAAGGCGGCCACCTCGGTAGCGCCCGTTCCCGTCGCCGTGCCGATCTCGATGGTCAGCGTCGCAGGTCCCTCGCGATCGCGATCGCGGCGGCCGAGTGGGTCGAGCGAAGTATGAGTTGTGAGCATCGTGTTCGATCCTTCCCGGGCTCACCAGTGTTGCATTTTGCAGGGCGATGTTTCTCTAAATTCTTCCTTCGAAGAGTGGCAGATCGACCCGGCGCGCGCCGCGCGGGCGGCGGACTGGCCCCGGAGATGCACTGGGGCGCGCTACGATCCGGGCACATCGTGACCCGGTCGACCGCTGGTCTTTCCGACAGGAGATCCGTATGCAGCCGCTAGCTCAGCCACCGCACCGGTTCGATTCTGCGGCGGCGGTGCTGGGGTCGGATCAGCTCCGGCTCGATGCCGCGCCCGTCGATTACGCCTTGGTCGCCGTGTATTTCGTCTTCGTACTCGGAATCGGACTGATGGCCCGCGCACGGGTCTCCTCGAGTATCGATTTCTTCCTGTCGGGTCGTTCGCTGCCGGCGTGGGTCACCGGCCTGGCCTTCATCTCCGCGAATCTCGGTGCGGTCGAGATCATGGGCATGTCGGCCAACGGCGCCGAATACGGCATGCCGACCATGCATTACTTCTGGATCGGCGCGGTGCCGGCCATGCTGTTCCTCGGCGTGGTGATGATGCCGTTCTACTACGGCTCCAAGGTGCGCAGCGTCCCGGAATTCATGCGGCGCCGCTTCGGCACCGGTGCGCATCTGGTGAACGCGCTCAGTTTCGCGGTAGCCCAGGTGCTGATCGCCGGGGTGAACCTCTATCTGCTGGGTTCGATCGTCAACGTGCTGCTGGGCTGGCCGCTCTGGGTATCGGTGATCGTGGCGGCGCTGATCGTGTTGTCCTACATCACCCTCGGCGGTCTGTCGGCGGCGATCTACAACGAGGTGCTGCAGTTCTTCGTCATCGTCGCGGCGCTGCTGCCGCTCACCCTGGTCGGCCTGCATCGCATCGGCGGTGTGAGCGGATTGAAGGACCAGGTGACCGCCCGGCCCGACGGCTCCGAACAGTGGCATTCCTGGCCGGGCCACGAGCTCAGCGGTTTCTCGAACAACTTCCTGTCGGTGACGGGGATCGTGCTCGGACTCGGCTTCGTGCTGTCCTTCGGTTACTGGACAACCAATTTCGTCGAGGTGCAGCGCGCGCTGGCGACGCATTCGATCTCGGCCGCGCGCCGCACCCCGATCATCGGCGCCTATCCGAAGATGTTCATCCCGTTCATCGTCGTCATCCCCGGTATGGTCGCCGCGCTGCTGATCCCGCAGATCGCCGAGTTGAAGAACACCGGCCACGGTGACGCGACCTACAACCAGTCGCTGCTCTATCTGATGAAAGAGGTCCTGCCGAACGGACTTCTGGGCGTCGGCCTGGCGGGACTGCTGGCGGCGTTCATGGCCGGGATGGCGGCCAACATCTCCGCGTTCAACACCGTCTTCAGCTACGACCTGTGGCAGCAGTACGTGATCAAGGACAAGCCCGACGGTTACTACCTCACCGTCGGCCGCCTCGCCACCGTCGGCGCCACGGCCATCGCGATCGGCACCGCGTTCATCGCGGGCAGCTTCTCGAACATGATGGACTATCTGCAGACGCTGTTCTCGTTCTTCAACGCGCCGCTGTTCGCGACCTTCATCCTCGGCATGTTCTGGAAGCGGATGACCCCGACCGCCGGCTGGGTGGGTCTGGTGTTCGGAACGCTCAGCGCGGTGGTGGTTTTCATCCTGAACAAGGCCGAGGTGTTCCATCTGTCGGGGCAGGGCTCGAGTTTCGTCGCCGCCGGCGTGGCCTTCGTGGTCGATATGGTGCTCAGTATCGCGGTGAGTATGTGGACCGCGCCCAAACCCGACGCCGAACTGGTCGGACTGGTGTATTCGGAGACGCCGAAGGCCCAGCTCAGCGATCCCGATGCCGCGACGCTGCCGTGGTATCAGCGACCGGTGCTGCTCGCCGGGATCGCGCTGGTCATCGTGATCGCGCTGAACATCTTCGTGGGATGAGGAAGTGACGCCATGCTTTTCGATATCCGCACCATCGTCGGCTCCCTGCTCGGGTGCTACGGCCTGATCCTCGTCGTCACCGCACTCGTCCACGACACCGTGGCCGATCGGGTGCGCACCGGCGGTTGGAACATCAACCTCTGGGCCGGGATCGGGATGCTCGTCGCGGCGGCGGCGTTCCTGCTGTGGGTGGTGCTACGCCCGGTCCGTCAGCTCACCGCGAGGCCGAACCGGAGCCGGCCGACACCGAGCCGCCCGCCGGCCCGTCGGAACCCTAGCGGCCCAACGCTATTCGCCCTCGCGCTCGAGTACGTCGGCCACCTGCTCGGCGATGGCCATACTGGAGGTGGCCGCGGGGGAGGGCGCGTTGCGGACCGCGGTGATCGGGCCGAGGCGGTGGATGCGGAAATCGTCGACGAGGTCCCCGCCGGCGTCGACGGCCTGCGCTCGCACGCCCGACCCGGCCCGGAACACATCGTGCACGCCGATATCCGGGACATACCGTTGCGCCGCGCGCATATAGGCTCGCGCCGACAGTGAGCCGTACACTTCACGCACCCCGGTGCGCCAGTGCCGGCGCGCCATTCGCCAGGTCCCCGGCCAGGTCGCGAGGTCGCGCAGGTCCCGCGCGGAGACCGCGGACCGGCGGTATCCCTCGCGGGCGAAGGCGAGCACCGCGTTCGGCCCCACCTCGACCTCGCCGTTCACCCGGCGGGTGAAGTGCACGCCGAGAAAGGGATACCGCGGATCGGGTACCGGATAGATCAGCCCGCGCACCAGCTCCTTCTTCTCCGACCGGACCAGCATGTATTCGCCCCGGAACGGAACGATTCTGGGCCCCGGCCGGTCTCCGGCCAGTCCGGCCACGGTGTCGCTGTGCAGGCCCGCGCACACGATGAGCCGATCGACCACGATCGCCGCGGCGTCCGAGCCGATGCGGATGCCGTTCGAGGCGCGCGTGACGGCGGTGACCGGGAACGACAACCGGATCTCTCCGCCGGCGGCGGTGATCTCGTCGGCGAAGGCGGCGGCGATGCGGGGATAGTCGGTGATGGCGGTGTGCGGCGAATACAGCGCGGCCAGACCCGTCGCATGCGGTTCGATCTCGCGGATCTCGCCGGCATCGATGCGCCGCAGTCCCGGCACGGCGTTGCTGCCCGCTCGTTCGGCCAGCGCGTCCATTCGCACCACGTCGTCCGGGGTGACGGCGACGACCAGTTTGCCGACCTCGTCGTAGGGCAGCTGCTTCTCGGCGCAGTAGTCGCGCAGCAGCTGCCGCCCGCGGGCACAGAGGGTGGCCTTCAGCGAGCCCGGTTCGTAATAGATTCCGGCATGGACGACTCCGGAGTTGTGCCCGGTCTGATGGACCGCGACCCGGTCCTCCTTGTCCACGACGACGACCCGGGTGCCGGGCCGGCGGCGGACGAGTTCCCGGCCGATCGCCAGTCCGATGATGCCGGCGCCGATGATGCCGACGGTCTGCTCCGGCACGCTCACTCCCACTCTCACCCGAGATCGGCCATTGCGCTCGTGGTCAATGTACGGGCGGTCTCCGGCGATCGCGTTTCCGGGGCCGATCGGGCGCCGCGGCGGTGTCGGCTACCGCCGAGACCGGTTTCGCGTGAACATCGTGGCCGCCGCGAGGACACCCAGTGCGCCGAGCACGATGCCGATACTGCCCAGCCATCGTGCCGTGGTGTCGGTTTCGTGTTCCTCGGCCGCGGCGGCGGCGTGGACGTCGCCGTGGTTGTGCGCCCCGCCCGCGTGTGCCGGCGCCAATGCCAGTGTCGGAGCGGGGAATTCGGGTTCGCCGTCCCCGGAGGAGGGTTGGTCCCATCGCACGACCCGGCCGTCGGCGTAGGTCTGGGTGGCGGGCAGGGAGACGGTGTCGGCATCCGGTAGTCCGTCGGCCAGTATGGAGAACTGTTCGAACTGCCCGGCCTCGATGCCGCTGCCGGTATCCGCCATCCAGGTGACGGCGACGACCCTGTGGTTGTCGTTGCGGGTGACCTTGGTCTTCCAGCCCGGCACGGGTTCGGTTTCGGCTTCGGTCAAGGCCGGAAGCTGCACGCTCAATTGGGTGGTGGCGCTACCGGTGGCCGATTCGTTGGGTACCCGGAAGGTCAGCACCGCCGAACCGCCGCGCGCCGCGTCCGGACCGGAGACGGTGACGTGGGCGAGAGCCGGGGCGGCCGCGAGGATTGTGGCCCCCGCGGCGGCGACACCGGCGCGTGCGGTGCGGTGGAACCAGGAATCGTTCATAACGCGGTCACTCCTTCGCGAAGGGAAAACGGAGACAACCTGTGCTGATCGTGTGCACGATATCCCGGAAGGGCTGCGCCGGCGCCGATCCCGGCGGATTGCGCTGGGCGCCTTCGCTGTTCCGCCGGCGGCCCCGCGCCCGATACCCGGCAGATCACCGGATATCGGGGTGCGGGTGCCGCGTCGTCTCGCTACCTCACTTCGCGGGGAACGGGGAGTTCACCGTGGTGAAGTACTGGGCCGCGGCCAGGACCGCGACCGGGGCGGTGACCAGCAGCTGACCCGCGAGGGTGCCCAGCGCGCCGATGGCCACGATGCCGCCGAGGCAGCCCACCACCGCGGCCGGTACGAACGGGCCGAACATGCCGACGATGGTGGCCGCCGCGATGGTCGCGCCCGCGATTCCGCCCAGGACGCAGCCGATTCCGGCGCCACCGATGCCACCCACCAGGGTGCCGATGGAAGCGCCGGCGCTGAGGGTGCTGGTCATCCGGCTCCATGCGGCCTGCTCCCGGTCGTACGGGGTCTTCCACGGCGCGCTGTCCTCGAACGGCATCGCGACCGGCTGGTAGGCCGCGTGCGCGAGGTCGAACTTCGGCGTGAGGGTCGCGGTGCGGTCGTGGATCCGCGCCTCGATCGGGAAGACGAAATCGTCGACCCGGAACGAGAGCTGCGTTCCGGCCAGGACCGTGCCGTCGGCCGCCTTGACGGTGAATACGCCGTCGTCGGCCGACAGCGATCCGGCATCGGTGGAGATGACGGTGCCGCTCGGCGTGGTGGTGGCCTGGAAGCCCACCGCGCCGGCGTCGGTGGGGGCGGCGCCGGCGGTGGCCGTGCTCAGGCCCAGGGCGGCGGCGACGAGGGCGGCGGTGGCGGCGATGTTCTTGATTCCCATGGTGATGAATCCCTTTGCGGTATCAGGTAAACGAAAGTTGCTGTAGGTGTGCCGACTGCGCCGAATATGGGCATGATGCAGCCCCGGACGACCGCAAGCGGTACGTCCTGCGTATTGCGGCGCAATCGGTGATGCCGGCCGATCGCTGTCGGCGGCTGTTACGACCCGGCCGAGCGCGCGGTCCATCGCACGGGCGACGCGGTGGTGCTCGCGTGCGCGGGAATGATGTTGCGGCGCAACCGAATTACCTCGGCCGGTGTCGTAACCGAGTGCGATTCAGGACCTCAGACGACTGCTCCCCGGCGTCGTCCCGCGATCAGGCCGAGGACGACATCGACGATCAGGAACGCGAGCAGGCTCACGCCCAGCACCGGTGCGAACCAGCCGATCCCCACAGTGACCGCGATCAGCGGCACGCTGATCCACAGCGGCGCCCGCCGCAGCACACCGCGTGCCGGTGCCCGCCCGAAGGTGAACGGGCCGTCCGCGCGGGTCGGCCGTCGTCGCCACCACATCAGATAGCCGCGTCCGATCACGGTGATCAGCGCGATCATCGTGGCCAGCAGCAGCAGTTGATTGGCGAGGCCGAACAGCATGCCCATATGCAGCGCGATGCCCCAGTTGGCGAGTTTGGCCATCAGCGGCCAGTCCGCGTAACGCAGGATGTCGGTGACATCGCCGGTCCTACCGTCCACGGCGATCGCGTCCTGGGTGTAGACCCCGGGCAGGCGGCGCTCCTTGACGGTGAAGGCGGTGGTGTCCTTCGCCGGGACGGAGATCTCGACCGGACCGTCGATGCCGTGTCCGCGGGCCACCGCGAGCACCTTGTCCGCCTGGGCGGCGCGGTCGGCGGGAACGGGCATCGACATGCCGTGGCCGCCGGTGTGTTCGGCGTGTTCGCCACCGGCCGGCATCGACGGCATCGGTGCACCCGGCAGCGCCGTGTCGACGACCGGCGTGGTCCAGCTCAATTGCTGCCGCAGCGACGTGATGTGCTGCCCCGCGTGCAACGACCAGGTCAGGCCCGTGGCCGAGAGGAACAGCAGCGGCAGCAGAATCCACATGCCGACCGTGGCATGCGCACCGACGCTGCGCGGGCGACCGGCCTTCGACCGGTCCGGCCACAGCAGCCGCCGCAGCGAGCCACGGGAGCGGCGCAGCCACATCACCACACCGGCCAGCGCGATGATCCACATCCACGAGGCGGCCATCTCGCTGTAGAGCCGGCCCACATCGCCGAGATGCAGGTTGCGATGCAGCACATCGATCCAGGTGCGCATGGGTAGCGCGCCCGTACTGCCGTACACGACGCTGTCGCCCACGGACGTCGCGGTCGCCGGGTCGACGAAGACGGCGCGGCGCTCGGATTCACCGAGGCTCGGATCGGTGAAGATCACGCGGGTGGTGTCGCCCGCGAGCTGCGCCGGGTCGACGGCGATCAGCGCGAGTCCCGGTTCGGCGGCCACACCCGCCGCGATCTGCTCCGACAGCGGCCGCGCCGAGCCGGTCGAATCCACATGCAGCAGATCCCGATTCACGATCGACTCGAGGCTGGGGGCGACCGCGTACAGCGCCCCGGTCACCGCCGCGATCAGGATGAACGGCGCGACGAAGACGCCGGCATAGAAGTGCAGCCGCATGGCCAGCGCCTGCACCGCTCGTGCGGTGCCGGACCCGGACGGTCGCGACCGATCGGCCGAACCGGGTGGTGACTGCTGCGCCGCCTCGGGCGGCGACTTCTCCGGCTGCGGCGGCTCGGTGCCGGCAGCCGGAATATCGGTGATGCTCACTGGTAGTGCTCCTGTTCGAGGGCACCCACATGGCTGTGCGCGAAAACCGCGTGGCTCGCAACCGTATCCGGGATCGGCGTGGTCTCGGGTTCCGCCGCACTGGGACTGTGGCGGTACCCGCTTCCGAGACAGCCGAATACGCGCCGGGACGACGCGGTTCGGATTCACCCGCAGAGTCTCGGTGCGGAAGATACGCCGCCCGATCCCGCGGTCGAAGCACCCGAAATGCTGCGCCGGTTACCCGGAACGCACTGTCGGCGAGAAGGATTCGCGAATGTGGGTGATGAGATGTATCAGCAGGACGCAGCGAGCGGGGGTCCGCGAGTGCGGAAGGTCTCGGTGGGGAAGATCCGCAGGATCACCCGGTCGCGGTGAACGCTGCGCGGAAGAATCGGTTCGTCGACGGCCGGGAGGCTGACCGGGACGGGCAGCGCCCGCACGACGGCGGTGCCGATCCGGTAGGCGGCCTCGGCGCCGAGAATGACGACGGCGGCGCACACCGCGCCGACCAGGTGAGCGCCCAGCATGGCGGGCGTCCACAGCGGCATATCGTGCATCTGCGCCATATCGGCCGACATCACCAGATGGCCGATCAGCTGCCCGCCCCACAGGGCCGCGACGAGTCCGACGGCGGTGGTGCGCAGTGGCGCCAGCCCCGCGACGAGCGCGCCGACCACGGTGGAGGCGGCCACGAGCAGCATCAGGGTGCTGGACTGCACCGGCATCCCGCCCGCCGCCCATCCGTGCGCGGCGATCGACAGGGCGCCCGATACGGATCCGGCCGACGCGCCCCGCAACCGCGCCACCGCGGCCCGACGCGCACGCGTCGACACCTGGGCGCGGGCCGATGCGCAGCCGGACGGGGGGAACACGAGCTGAATGATAGCCGACCGCTTCGAAGCGAATTCACAGATACGTTCGACTCTTCCCGCGTGGAAGCTCCGCGGAAACACGATCGGCCCGGGAGTCGAAACTCCCGGGCCGATCGGTGCCGGTGAACTCAGTCGCCGGTGACGTCCATTTCGGTCAGCGGCTTGCGCAGCAGCTTGCCGGTGGCGTTGCGAGGCAGCTCGTCGAGGAAGATCACCTCGCGCGGCACCTTGTAACGCGCGAGGTTCGCCTTGACGTAGTCCTTGATCTCCTGGGCGTCGCGCTTGGAGTCGGGACCCGGCACGACGAAGGCGCGCAGGCGCTTTCCGAATTCCTTGTCGTCGACACCGACGACCGCCGCCTCCTGCACGTCGGCGCGATCGGCGATGAGGTGCTCGACCTCCTGCGGGAAGACGTTCTCGCCGCCGGAGACGATCATGTCGTCGTCGCGGCCGTCGATGAACAGCAGCCCGTCCTCGTCGAAGTGCCCGACGTCGCCGCTGGACATCATGCCGTCGATGGTCTCCTTGGTGCGGCCGTCGGTGTAGGCCTTGAAGGAGTGCGCGTTCTCGATGAAGATCGTGCCGGTGACGTTCGGTTCGGTGATGCGCTTGCGGTTCTCGTCGAACAGCGCCAGCCGGATCCCGAGGGGCGGGCGTCCCGCGGTGCTCGGCGACTTGCGCAGATCCTCCGGACTCGCGACGGTGATCAGCGCGCATTCGGTGGAGCCGTACACGTTGTAGAGGACGTCACCGAAGTAGTCGAGGCTGCGCGTCACGACGTCCGGCGGGATCGCCGAGCCCGCGGCGAAAATCATCCGCAGCGAGGACATGTCGTACTTGGCGAGCGTCTCGGGCGGCAGGTCCAGCATGCGCTGCAGCATGGTCGGCACCACCACCAGCGACTCCGCCTTGTACTTGTCGATGTTGGCGAGCGTCTTCTCGGGATCGAACCGGCGCTGCTGGAAGATCATCCGGTTGCCGAGCGAGAGCCCGAGGGTGAACTGCGAGAGCCCGGTGGCGTGGAAGACCGGCGCCGCGACGACCATGGAACCGTTGCGCGGCAACGGAATTCGATCCAGGAACTGCGCGGAGATGAACGGGCTGACCTTGTCGCGCGGCGCGCCCTTCGGGGTGCCGGTCGTGCCGGAGGTCAGAATCACCATGCCGCCCGGCTTCGTCGGCGCGCTCACCGCATCGGGGGACTGGCCCTCGCGCAGCGAATCGACGGTCGGGATCGAAGGATCGACGTTGTCGGACTCGTCCACCCAGGTCAGGATGCGGGGGATCTCGTCGGGAATGGCGCTCATCAGGTCGAAGAACTCGCTGTCGTGCAGCACCAGTTTGACCTGCTCGCGCGTGGCGACATCGGCGAACTGCGGTTTCGCGAAGCCGGTGTTCATCAATACCGCCCGCACACCGAGCTTGCCGGTGGCGGCCAGGCTCAGCACCATGCCGCGGTGGTCGCGCGCCAGCAGCGCCACCACATCACCCTCGCGCAGACCGTGTGCCGCCAGGCCGCGAGCCAGCTGGTTGGACTGCTCGTTGACCTCGGCGAAGGTCAGCTCGCCCCGCTCGTCCAGCAGCGCCGCGGACTTCGGATTGGTCTTCGCGGCGTGCATGATCACGCCCGCGAAGGGTCCGAACCTGGTGACGTTGAGCGCCGAGCTGACCGCATGGTCCGGTCGCAGCGGGCTGAACAGCCCGCGTTTGCGCATGACGTTGACCCCCAGAGCCAGATCTCCGGCCTTTCGGAGGGCAGTGCTTGCTGACGGAAGGACAGCTGACATAGGTACAACCTTCCGCGGATTCCGCCAGGCAGGCGGGACCGCAACATCGAGATCCAGTGCCTGCCAACCCTAGCAAGCAGGGGCACGCGGGTGTGGTTCGCGTCTCTGTAACCGACGGTACCGTACAACTAGTCGGGTGACCGGTTATGTGATCTGGTATTCCACCAGTGCCCGGCGCAGCAGCTTGCCGGTGGCGTTGCGCGGCAGATCGTCGAGGAACACCACGTCACGAGGCACTTTGTAGCGGCCCAGGGTGCCCTTGACGTAGGCCTTGATCTCGTCCGGATCCAGGGTCGCGCCGGGCTCGGGCACGACGAAGGCGCGCAGGCGTTTGCCGAATTCCACGTCGTCCACGCCGACCACCGCGGCGTCGAAGATGTCCGCCCGCTCCAGCAGCAGGTTCTCGACCTCCTGTGGGAAGACGTTCTCGCCGCCGGAGACGATCATGTCGTCGTCGCGGCCGTCGACGAACAGCAGCCCGTGCTCGTCGAAGTGGCCGACGTCGCCGGAGGACATGTAGCCGTCGATGATCTGCTTGTGCCGACCGTCGGTATATCCCCCGAAGGGTGCGCCGGACCGAATGAATATGCGCCCCTTGACATTCGCGCCGTGCACACGCTTGCCGCTCTCGTCGAACAACGCCACCTCGCAGGTGACGGGCGCGCGGCCGGCCGTACCCGGGGCGAGGGCCAGATCGGCCGGCTGGGCGACCGTCGCCACCGCGCATTCGGTGGAGCCGTAGAGGTTGTAGAGCACCGGGCCGAACGCCTCGGTGGCGCGCACGGTCAACTCCGGGGACAGCGCCGATCCCGCCAGCACGATGGATCGCAGTGAGGACAAGTCGTACCGCTCGCGCACGCCCGGATCGAGTTCGACCATCCGATGCAGCATCGTCGGCACCGCGACCAGCAGGTCGACCTCGTGTTCGGCGATCAGGGCCAGGGTCCGCTCGGCGTCGAAGCGGCGCATCATCACCGTCGTCGCGCCCAGCGCGGTGGCGATCAGCCAGGTGGCCTGGCCCGTGCTGTGGAAGATCGGCGAGACGATGAGCATCGTGCCCTGCGCCGGGAACGGGATCCGATCGGTTATCTGTGCCGAGGCGATCGGCGAAACCGCCTCCCGGGGAGCGCCTTTCGGCAGGCCGGTGGTGCCGCTGGTGAGGATCACGAAGCCGCCCGGCTTGGCCGGCAGCGGCAGCTCGGTCGGTGGATGGGCCGCGATCAATTCCTCGATCGTTATTGCGCCCGTGGGCAATTCGGCGCCGTCGTCGACCCAGGTGATCACCCGCGGCAGCTCCGGCGGCAGCGCGTCGAGCAGGCCGACGAATTCACTGTCGTGCAGCACCACCTTCACGTGCTCGCGCTCGCAGACCTGCGCGAACTGAGGTTTCGCGAAGCCGGTGTTCATCAGCGCCAGCCGTGCCCCGGCCTTCCCGGCGGCCGCCATCGCCAGCAGCAGTCCGCGATGATCGCGCGCGAGAATGCCGATCACCGTTCCGGGTTCGACGCCGAGCGATTGCAGGCCGCGGGCCAGCCGCGTGGAGTTGTCGTCGAGTTCGCGGAAGGTCATACTCCCGTGCTCGTCGACCAGCGCGGGCCGCTGCGGCCACATCCGCGCGGCATGCCGGACCATCGTCGCCTGCGGTCCGAGCCGGCGCCCCTCCTTCGCCGACAACACCGTCTCACCCAGATTGCGCGGGTCGATCAAACCGCGCTCCCGCAGCACATTCAGCGCCCGCACGGCCTCGGTCACCTCGACCGCCTTGCGCTGCACCCCCTGCAGAATCGACCCGATACCGACGCCCACGTCAACCATCTCCACACGACCCGATCGCGTGCTGGGGACGGTAGCAGCCGCAAGTGTGACTTGGTACACACTTCCGGTCAACAGCTTGGCCTCGATTGTGGGTGGCGACGTGTGACGCACGCCATAGCGTCGGGTGTCATGTTTCGCGCGCCGGCGGTGTCCCGAGAGCATGACCGAACACAACACACACCACAGGATCGTCGTCATCGGTGGCGGTTACGCCGGAACGGTTGCCGCCAACCATCTGCGGATCCGTACCGATGTCCATATCACGCTGGTCAATCCGCGTCCGGAATTCGTCGATCGGGTCCGGCTGCATCAGTTCGTGGCCGGTACCGGTGCCGCCACGGTCGACTACGGCACGCTGCTCGGTGCGGGCATCGAATTGGTCGTCGACAGAGCTACGCGCATCGACACGGCAGCCCAGGTCGTCCGGCTGGCGTCGGGCCGCGCCGTGGACTACGACCACGTCGTCTACGCGGTCGGCAGTGCGTCTGCGATACCGTCGTCGGTGCCCGGCGCGCCCGAACTCGCCTTCCCGGTAGCGGAATTGGAATCCGCGCAGCAGGTGCGCACCGAGTTGGACCGGCTGTCCTCCACTGCTCCGATCACGGTGGTCGGCAGCGGGCCGACAGGTATCGAGACCGCCGCGGAACTCGCCGAACAGGGACGGGTCGTCACGCTGGTCTGCGGCGAGACCGCGATGCCGTCGCTGGGTGCGCCGGGACGCCGATACGTCGGCAAGTGGCTGGCCCGCCACGGTGTCACCGTGCTCGCGGGCAAACGGGTGAGCGAGGTCCGCTCGGACGCGGTGGTCTTTGCCGATGGTGGCGTATGTCCCAGCGCCCTCACCATCTGGACGACGGGCTTCGGCGTACCCGAGTTGGCGGCCGCGAGCGGGTTGCGAACCGACGAACTCGGCCGGTTGCTGACCGACGAGACGCTGACCAGCCTCGACGACGAACGCATCGTCGCGACGGGCGACGCTGCGGCGCCCTCCGGGCAGCCGCTGCGAATGAGCTGCCAGGCGGCCGGACCGCTCGGAGCTCACGCCGCCGACACCGTCCTCGCTCATATCGCGGGGACCGAGCCCCCAACGATCGACCTGGCCCTGACCGGGACCTGCATCAGCCTGGGCCGTCGCGTCGGCATCCGTCAGCTGGCGCGCCGTGACGATATACCCGTGAAGCTCTACATCGGTGGCCGCCCCGGTGCCAGGATCAAGGAAATGACCTGCGACCTCGGGGTGCGCAAAATTCGCCGCGAGGCGCGCAAGCCGGGGTCCCTGGTCTGGGTCAAGGGCGGCCCGCGGCCGACGCAGCCGGTCTCCTCCGAACGAGTGGAGAGGTCCGCATGACGACCGACGAACATGCCGAGCGCTTCACCGGCTTGCGACCGCTGCTGTTCACGATCGCCTACGAAATTCTCGGCGCGGCAAGCGAATCCGACGACGTGCTACAGGACAGTTATCTGCGCTGGGCGCAGGTGGATCTGTCCACCGTGCGCGACACCAAGCCGTATCTCGCGCGCCTGGTCACCCGGCAAGCGCTCAATGCCCTCCGATCCCGCACCCGCCGCCGCGAGGACTACGTCGGCCCCTGGCTGCCCGAACCGCTGTTGCTGGACGACACCGACGCGTCGGCCGACCTGGTCCTCGCCGAATCGGTATCCATGGCGATGCTCATCGTGCTGGAAACTCTGAGTCCGGATGAGCGCGCGGTCTTCGTGCTGCGCGAGGTCTTCGGCTTCGACTACGGCGAAATCGCCTCCGCCGTAGGCAAATCCGTGAGGACAGTACGCCAGGTCGCACACCGCGCCCGCGCCCACGTGCAGGCGCGCCGCAAACGCTTCGACTCGGTCGCAACCTCGGAGCTCGAGCAGATCACCGAGCAGTTCCTCATCGCCGCCGTCACCGGCGATCCGGAGGCTCTACTGTCACTGCTCGCTCCCGATGTCACCTTCACCGCCGACAGCGGGGGCAAGGTCATCGCGGCCCGCCGCCCTGTCGTAGGCGCACACCATGTCGCCCGATACCTGGCCGAACTGTTCGGAAAGGCCCGCGAGATGCCGAACTTGCGAATGGACGCGGTCAACTGCAACAACGCGCCCGCCATCGCCGCCTACGCCGACGACCACCTGGTAGGCGTCTACCTACTCGAAGTCGTCGACGGCAGAATCGCCAACTTCTACGCCATCCGCAACCCTGACAAACTCGCCACGCTGGGGGTACGTCGCCGGATCAGTCGATAGCGATCGAGCGGGGACGGCGATCACCCGCACCCGTGCAATCCGCGGATGCATCGACGCACCACGCCAGACCATTGTTGCCAACGAATTGGCCTCGGTTGTGGAACCGCGTCGCTAGTAATTCGCCGGCGTGGTTATCTCGGATATGTCCACGCGCTACCCGTTCGAGAGGAGTGGATATGCGTTCGGAAGAAGGTCGTATCGACGTTCCCGGCGGGCGCGTCTGGTATCGGTCGCTCGGCGAGAACGGAACTCCGCTCCTGTGCCTGCACGGGGGGCCGGGCTTTCCGCACGATTATCTGGAGGCGCTGGCGCAGATAGCCGGTGAGCGCCGGGTCATCTTCTACGACCAGCTCGGCTGCGGCAATTCCGATCGGCCGAGCGATACCTCGCTGTGGACCGTGGACCGGTTCGTCGCGGAACTCGTGGCCGTGCGTGCGGCGCTGGGCTTGGAGCGCGTCCATCTGCTCGGCAATTCGTGGGGCGGGATGCTGGCCCTGCAGTACACGCTCGACCGGCAGCCGGCACTGGACAGTCTGGTGCTGGTCGGTGCTCCGGCAAGTATGCCGCGGTGGTCGAGGGACTGCGCGGAACTGCTCGAGGAGGAGCCGGCCGAGGTGCGAGAGACGATTCGGCGGCACGAGGCGAGCGGGTTCACCGGGTGCCCGGAGTATCAGGCCGCGACGCTCGGCTTCTATCGCAAGCATGTGTGCCGGCTGCGGCCGTGGCCGGTCGGGCTCGAACGTGCGTACGCGGCAGCGGGTTACGAGGTTTACCACACCATGATCGGACCCAGCGAGTTCACCGTGACCGGCTCGTTGAAAGAGTGGGACGTCACCGAACGGCTGGGGGAAATCGGCGTGCCCACCCTGTTGATCGGCGGCCGGCACGACGAATGCCGTCCGGCGCATCTCGAGGATATGCGCCGCCGCATCCCCGGCTCGCGAATGGTGACCGTCGAGGACGCCTCGCACCTGTGCTTCGCCGAGCAGTGGGACGCGTTCCACGCCGAGCTGACCGGCTTCCTCGCCGAGGTGGAAGGCAGGCCGGCCCAGCCGACGGCGTGAATCGACCTCGGTCCTTCGCTCGGGGTGACCTCCAGCGCCTCGAACGGGACCTACGGCACGGGATCGGGAACCGTCAGCGCCCTACCGTCGAAGGTGTACACCGAGGAGCGGCAGTGCCGCAAGGGAGGATGACACCATGAACTGGCCGACCGCCGCAGTCCTGATCGCTCTCCTCTTCACGATCATGGTCATCGTGACGACCTACCTGACCGGCCGCTTCTCCAAGCGGTAACCGGCCGTCGGCCGGTCCGGTGTAGGGCCGATCGGTGAACCGGTGCGAGTCGGGCCCGCACCGGTTTTCCGTTGTCCCACAACCTACTTCAGCTGCGCGCTGGTCGGCTCCAGCACGCGCCGGGCCACGATCAGCTGCTGAATCTGCTGCGTCCCTTCGACGATGTCGAGAATCTTTCGGCTCAACGACTGCGACAGCAATGAGCGCAAAGATCGTGTTCAGCGGGTCGCTGCGGTGTTCACCCCTCTGATGGCCATCGGACCGAAGATGTCGTCGTTGTCGCGAATCACTGCGGTGAACCGGTCACCGACTTGTCTTGTGGGATATACCTTCTCGACGGTGCCGTCGACGGCGTTACACGCATGCAGCATCGCGGCCTCGATTTCGCCGCGGCCGAAGTCGTCGATCGCCAAGCGGATCGAATCACACCGTGGTGCCACTGAGCTGGAAAGAAGGATCGCCGATACAGCACCTGGTGGTCCTGAGTGCTGCGCCGCATTGGGACGGCGGATCGTGGTTGTCGCTGTGTGCGGTGGTCTTTGTCGCCGGCTCTCGGGTTGACGCGAAAGCGATCGGATAACGTGGGTGGATGCGGAGCGTTGAGCGTCCTTCGCGGGTGATTTTCCTCAACGGCACGTCGTGCGCGGGAAAGACCACGTTGGCGCGGGCCATCCAGGATGAGAGTGACGTCCCGTTCGTCTACTGGGGGATCGACACCCTGTTCAGTCTGGTGCCGCCGAACTGGGGTGGTGGGCGCGACGGCCGGCTTAGTCGCGACGGTTTCTGGTACGACCGGACTGGCCAGGATGCAGACGGTCATTCGGTGCTGGTCGTCCGTTACGGCCAGGTCGGGTACCGCATGCTGCGGTCGGGGTGTGCTGCGGCTGCTGAATTCGCTCGGGGTGGTGATCATCTGGTCATAGACGAGATGTTGCTTTCCCCGGATCTGCTGCCGATATGGCTGGATGAATTGGCCGGCCTGGATGTTCAACTGGTCGGTGTCACCTGTCCGCTCGCTGTCGCCGAGCAGCGGGAACTGGTTCGTGGCAAAACGATCGGGTTGGCGCGAGGCCATCTGGCCACAGTGCACGATCACGGTTTCCCCTACGACATGATCGTCGACACGACTACTGCGACGCCCGCCGAACTGGCCCGAGTTGTACTGCATCGAGAGCAGACTGCCGGCCAGTGACGTTGTTTGGCCTTGGTGGTGGTCGGTATGCGTACATGGGTGGGCGAATGCCCATCACGTAGTGACGCGTAGCGCCCTCGAGGCTGGAGGGGCGCGGGAACACAATGCAGGCCGACCACCACCAGGGCCACGCGGCCGAAGGACGCCCACGTCGGTAGACCGCATCGGCGGGACCTCGGCAAGGTAACTGGTCTTTTGACCAGCGATTATGTCGATTTTGTTTGCTTTTTGTGTTTCGTTGCTACCAGGGGGTGGTAGCCATCGATCGGGTCGGGAATCAGAAAGAATCCATTTGAAGGAGATGAGGACGATGGGTTCATTCGGACTCGATACCAGTGTCGCCTTTACTGCCGCTCTGCGGTGGATTGAGCTGATGTTCGGAATCGACCTCGGCGTCCACTGACGGCGGCGTGTGACAGGTTGCTGACCGCCGGTAGCTCACTACCGGCGGTCAGTCCTTTGCCGGGCCGGTTTCCCGGCTTATCCGGCTTCTGTTCCAACCCCGCCTTGGAAAACGCCGGAGGTGAAAGAATCGGTGCGAGTGATGAAGCGAACCCGCACCGGTTTTCCGTTGTCCCGCAACCTACTTCAGCTGCGCGCTGCTCAGCTCGAGCACCCGCCGCGCCACGATCAGCTGCTGGATCTGCTGCGTGCCTTCGAAGATGTCGAGAATCTTCGAGTCACGGCTCCACTTCTCCAGCAGGGTGCGCTGGGAGTAGCCCACCGCGCCGGCCAGTTCGACGGCCTTCAGGGTCACGTCGGTGCCCATGCGCCCGGCCTTGGCCTTGGACATGGAGGCTTCGAGGGAGTTGGGCTTCTTGTTGTCGGCCATCCACGCCGCGCGCAGGGCGAGCAGGTAGGCGGCTTCCCAATCCGATTCCATGCGAAGGAATTCCGCGGCGGCGGCGGACTGGTTGTTGGCGGGGATGTCGTAGGAGATCTCCACGCCGGACTCCTCGAGGATCTTGCGCAGTTCCTCGAGTGCGGCGCGGCCGACGCCGATGGCCATCGCGGCCACCAGCGGGCGGGTGTTGTCGAAGGTCTGCATGACCCCGGCAAAACCCTTCTCCACGTTGACTTCCGGGCTGCCGAGGATGTTGTCGGCCGGAATGCGGCAATCCTCGAGGCGCAGTTCGGCGGTGTCGGAGGCCTTGATGCCGAGCTTGTGCTCGAGGCGAGCTACGGTGAGGCCCTTGGCATCTCGCGGCACCACGAACGACTTGATCGCCGCGCGGCCCTTGGACTTGTCCACCGAGGCCCACACCACGATGTGGGTGGCGCGCGAGCCGGCGGTCACGAAGATCTTGGTGCCGTTGAGGATCCACTCGTCACCGTCGAGCACCGCGGTGGTCGACACGGCCGCGGAGTCCGATCCGAAGGACGGTTCGGTGATGGCCATCGCCGCCCACACCTTGCCGAAGCGCTCCAGCTGCTCGTCGGTGGCGACCGCCGCGATCGCGGCGTTGCCCAGTCCCTGGTAGGGGATCGACAGCATCAAACCGACGTCGCCCCAGCAGGTTTCGAGCGCATTCAGCAGAGCCGACATGTTGCCGCCGTTGCTGTTGCCGAGCAGTTCGGTGGAGTGGCTGTCGGCGGCCTCCTCACCGGACTTGGCCTTGCGGCCGCCGGTGGCGCCGGAGATGTCCTGGGTGCCGGAGTCGGCCAGGCCCTCCACCATGGCTGCCATGGTGTCGAGCTCCACCGGGTATTCGTGCTCGCCCAGGTCGTACTTGCGCGAGATGGGGCGGAAGATCTCGGCGGCGACCTGGTGGGCCTGGTTGGCGCTGGCCCGCAGCTTCTTGGGGAGTTCGAGATTGATCATCGGAATGTCTCCATCAATACGGTTCAGGGGGTCGAGGAGACCCGGATCAGATCAGGACCACACCTTCGGCGACGCCGATCGCCCGCAGATCGCGGTACCAGCGCTCGACCGGGTGTTCCTTGGTGTAGCCGTGGCCGCCGAGCAGCTGCACGCCGTCCAGGCCGATCTGCATGCCCTTGTCGGTGGCGAACTTGCGGGCCAGCGCCGCCTCCCGGGAGAAGGACAGCCCCTGCTCCGCGCGTGACGCACCCCGCAGAGTCACGAGCCGCAGGCCGTCGAGTTCGATGGCGATATTGGCGACCATGAACGCCACCGCCTGCCGGTGCGCGATCGGCTCGCCGAACGCCTCGCGCTCCTTCACATATGGCTTGACATAGTCCAGTACGGCCTGGCCGGTGCCGACCGCGAGCGACGCCCAGCCCAGGCGGGCCAGCCGCACCGCGTCGGCGTATTCCTCGGCGCGCTGGGCGGCGTCGCCGTCGCCCAGGATGGCCTCGGCCGGAACCGCGACGTTGTCCAGGATCAGCCGGCCCAGACCGGCGGCGCGCAGGCCCATACTCGGATCGGCCTCGATCACCACACCCGGCGTATCCGATTCGACGATGAAAAGCGCGGGGCGGCCGTCGATTTCGGCACCCACGATGAACAGCTCGGCGTCGGCGGCGGCCGGAACCAGGCTCTTGACGCCGTTGATCCGGTAGCCGCTGGGGGAGCGGGTGGCCTTGGTCTGCAGCGCGAACGGGTCGAACAGTGCCCGCGGCTCGCTGATCACGACCGAGGACTGCGGCACGTTCTCACCCGTGAAGGCGCCCAGGTAGGTCTGCTGCTGTGCGTCCGAACCCCACTGCGACAGCGCGACGGCCACACCCGACGGGGCCAGAATCGGCAGCGCCAGGCCCATATCTCCGTGCGCGAGCGCCTCCGCGACCAGCGAGTTGGTGACCGCGCCGCGCTCGGTGGCCGCACCCTCGAGCTCCTCGGGCACGTTGATCAGCGTGATGCCCAGTTCGGCGGCGCGCTCGAGCAGATCCTTGGGCGCCTGGGCCGCGCCGTCGGCCTCGTAGGCCGCCGGGCGCAGGATCTCCGCGGCGAATTCGCGCACCGTCTCGACGATCATCTGCTGCTCGTCGGTGGGGGTGAGGTCGAAGTAGTCCTTACTGCGGGACTCGTTGGCGGGCAAGCGCTTCGGTTTACCGCCACCGGATACCTTGCCGAATGCGCGGGTGGCTGCGCCGAGCGTGCGGAAGCCGGTCTTGGTGCCCTCGTAGGTCAGCCGTTCGATGGGCTTGCGCAGGTTGTACTTCTCGGCCAGTTCGGAACCGGTAATGGTCGTCATGACCCGCATGGCCGCGCCCATCCAGTCACGCTTGACCGGGTTGAGGCCGACGGCGGAATCCGGACGTCGCTCCGTTGCGGTGTCTCGAGTGCTCATAGTCACCAGTCTTCTCGGGTATGGGTTTCGGGTGATCGGTCCCAGGATCTTACTTGCGAGTAAGTCTATCTTACTCCAGAGTAAGAAGGCAGTCGAGTGCCGATCGGTCTGTATCGATTCTCATACCCCGGCGATGTCGCGACGATCGAAAATCGGCAGCGAAGCGACCACGAAGACAGCCGCGGCCACCACGAGCCACAGATAGCCCGGCCGCAGGCCCGCGCCCATCGGGCCGTCGGACAGCGCCTGTTCGAACGGCGACCACCGGCCCCACGGGCGCACCGCGTCGACGATCTTCGACGCCGCGTACAGCACATAGGCGGCCACCGCGGCCACGCTCGCCACCGCGACCGCGACCAGGCGGCGACCGGAAGCGGCGCCCACCGCCAAGGCCAGCCCGCCGAACGGCGCGGCCAGCGCGATCATGGCGATCGATCCCGTCGCCGCGGCCCCGACGCCGATATGCATCCCGAATATCGCCGAGAACACGACAACGGAGGCGAAAAGCACGGTGCCGAGCACCACCAGGCCGGTGAGCAGCACCGCGACCTGTTCCTGCACGAGCCGCACCGGCGTCACCCGCGTCACCAACAACACCTCGAGGGTCCCGGACTCCTCCTCCCCGGCGATCGCGCGGGCGCCGCGCGAGACCGAGAAGACCAAGAACAGGATGGGCAGCATGATGCTGTAGAGCTCGGTGTTGAGAAAGCCTGTGCCGGTGAGGAAGTCCTCGATCCCGAGCAGCTTCCGCAATGCCGGCGGGTAGTTGTCGACCATCTGCCGGAGCCCGGGGATGTTCGATATCGACGGCCACAGCGCCGATTCCAGCAGTACCAGCGCGACGATCCCGAGGCTCCAGCCGATCAACCCGCGCCGTTGGTCACGCAGGCATTTGACGAACACCGTGCTGAACATCAGCTGTCCTGTCCGTAGTAGGTGAGGAAGACCTCTTCGAGATCGGGTTCGTGGCTGATCACGTCGACCACCCCGTAGGGTGCGACGAACTTCAGGAGTTCGGCCGTCGAGCCGTCCACCTCGACGTGCAGCACCGGACCGGCGCCGCTCACCGATCGCACCCCGCCGACGGCGGCCAGCAGCTGCGGTTCCGGAGGTGTGGAGGCGAAGGTGAGGTCGAGCCGCCGCAGCGATTGCGCCGCCAGTGCCGCGACCGACCGGACTTCGACCAACCGGCCCCGCCGCAGAATCGCCACCGTGTCGGCGACCGCCTGCACCTCCGACAGCACGTGCGAGGACAGGAATACGGTGCGCCCGGCGTCGCGGGCCTCTCGCAGCAGAGTCAGGAATTCTCGCTGGACCAGCGGATCCAGCCCTTGGGTCGGTTCGTCGAGCACGAGTACGTCCGGTTCGCCCATGAATGCCTGCACCAGCCCGACCTTCTGCCGATTGCCGTGCGACATCGCCGAGATTCGAGCCGATGTGTCCAGGTTCAGGCGTTCGGCCAATTCGCGGGGAACCGCCGGATCGACGTCGCCGCGCAGCCGGGCCAGGTAGGTCAGATACCGCTCGGCGGTGAGATTCGGATAGGCGACGAATTGGCCGGGGAGATAGCCGATATGGCGCTGGGCGGCCGATCGGTCACGTCCGACGTCCGCGCCCGCGACCGTCACCGAACCGCGGCTCGGACGCATCAGGCCGACGAGTATCCGAACGGTCGTCGTCTTACCGGCCCCGTTGGGTCCCAGGTATCCGAAGATCACTCCGGGCGGAACCTCGAGGTCCAGGTCGAGCAGTGCCGGCGTGTGACCGTAGAACTTGGTCAGGCCGCGCATCGCGAGCATCGGTGGCATGGTCCCAGACTGCGCGGCCGGGGCCGGACAGAGCAGAGCCCTGCGAACCCGTGGGGACGGACTTATGTCACCCGCGCAGCGCCTCGAGTACGGAGTCGTGCAGCAGTCCGTTGGTGGCGACCGCGCTGCCGTGATGCGGTCCGGGGGTTCCGTCCAGGGCGGTGAAGCGGCCGCCGGCCTCGCGCACGAGCACATCGAGCGGCGCGAGGTCCCACAGCGAGACCTCCGGTTCGGTGGCGATATCGAGCGCGCCCTCGGCGAGCAGGCAGTAGCCGAAGAAGTCGCCGTAGCCGCGGGTGCGCCACACCTGATCGGTCAGGTCGATCAACTGCTCACGCAGCCCCAGGTCTCGCCAGCCGGACAGGCTGGAGATCGCGAGACTGGCCGAATTCAGCCCGCCGACCTCGGAGACCGTGATCGGCTTCGGCTCCCCGTCCTCGAAACGGGTCCACGCGCCGGAACCCGTTGCGGCCCACCAGCGTCGGCTCAACGCGGGCGCGCTGACGACGCCGACGACCGGAACGCCGTCCTGCAACAGCGCGATCAGACTGGCCCACACCGGAACTCCGCGCACGAAGTTCTTGGTGCCGTCGATCGGATCGATCACCCACTGCCGTCCGATGAACTCGGCCTCACCGCCGAACTCCTCACCGAGCACGGCGTCGTGCGGACGCCGCTCGATGAGAATGTCGCGCAGCGACCGCTCCACCGCCAGATCCGCGTCCGAGACCGGGGTCAGATCCGGTTTGCTGTTCACCTTCAGGTCGAGGGCGCCGAAACGATCACGGGTGATCGCATCGGCCGCATCGGCCAACAGCAGGGCAAGGTCGAGATCGCCGGCATGATCGGTCACACGGCCACCGTAATGGGCGCACCCGATCGGAGCCATTCGCGGTCTCGCCGGGGCCACGAGCTACTGCTGCGGATTCCAGACCGCGGGCCAGTCCTTACCGCGGAAGGCCGCATCGATGCCGCCGTCGCAGAAGATCACCGAGCCCACGAAGAAACCGGCCTTGTCCGACAGCAGGAAGGCCGCGAGGTCGGCGATCTCCTCCGGGCGACCGGGCCGCCCGATCGGGGTCATGGCGAGGAACTGCTTCATGCCCTCCCCGGTGAGCGCGTCCTTGCTGCCCTCCTGGGTCATCGGGGTGTCGATGATGCCGGGCGCGATGGCGTTGAGGCGGATGCCGTCGGCGATGTACTCCGCCGATTTCGTCCGCGCGTACCAGGCCAGGGCCGCTTTCGTCGCCGGATAGGCCTGGATCGCGCCCAGGTCGCCGAACGATTCGGCGATGCCGCGGGCGCGTTCCTCGTCGCCGGCCAGGCAGGCGTCGGCCAGTTCCACCGGCCAGAGTGGTTGTGTCGTCGTGGAATTCGACGACACCAGTACCACCGAGGCGTTGCCGGACTCGCGCAGCAGCGGCCGCAGCCCCTCCAGCAGCGCGATCGCGCCGAAGTAGTTCACCGACACCACGAGCCCACCGGGCCGCCCGGTCGCGGCGGCGACACCGGCGAAGGGCAGGAATCCGTCCAGCCGGCCCGCACTGATCCGGGAGACCTCGGCGACCGCGTGCGCGCGTCCCTCGGCCGTGCCCAGATCGGCGGTCACCTCGGCGTCGCGCAGATCGACCCCGATGACCCGGTGCCCTTCCTTCTCCAGGTGGACGGCGACGGCCGCCCCGATCCCCGACGCGCTCCCGGTTACGGCGATGGTCCCCATCGACCCTCCTGTTTCGGCTGGATGAAACCACGAATCAGATATTCGAATCGAGGCTAGTTGTGGGCTCCCGTCGTGTGGAGGGTCGTTCCACTGAGCGGGCCCGGCCGAGCGTCTGTGACCGGCCCATGCCATCGCGAGCCGTTGTTCACGCCGCGACCCGCGCCGCAGCCAAAGCGCTCGCCCACCAATGCAATTGGTCGAGCATTCCCGCTGCCGCCGCCTCGGATTCGCCCGGTGCGGTCCACCGTCCCTCGGCGTCGAACTGCTGGTAGTACCGGGGGAAGGACACGTAGTCGCGGATCGTGTGCGCGTTCAGCTCGGCGAACACCTGCCGCAGGTGAGCGATGGCGTTCAGCCCGCCGCTCGCCCCGCTGTAGCCCACGAAGCCGATCGCCTTGCGGTCCCATTGCGTGTAGTGCCAGTCGATCGCCGTCTTGATCGAGGCCGGGTAACTGCTGTTGATGTCGGGCGTGACGATGACGATCGCATCCGCGGCATCCAGACGCCGGGTCAGATCGACCATGCCGGCGGGCCGCGGCGGATTCGGTTCCATTCGCGGGGGAACCGCCGGCAGTGCGACGGGCAGATCGGCCCCGGCGAGATCGATGAGGTCGACCTCGAATCCGTCGTGCCGCCGGGCCTGTTCGGCGAACCACTCACCGACCACCGGCCCGAAGCGGCCCTCCCGGACGCTGGCGATGACAACTGCGAGCCGCATTGTGCTGCTGGACATTTCGGATCTCCTTCGGAAAGCGTCGTTCGCTGTCGTCGACTCTGCCGTCCGGGCGTGAGGCCAGGGAGCCCGCTGCGAGGGTGGTAGTGAGAGGGATACCCTCGGCGCGCCCCGCGCTGTTAGCGTCGATCTGTGAGCGATAACGAGCTGGGGCTTTTCCTGCGTACTCGGCGTGCGGCGGTCACCCCCGCCGAGGTCGGGCTCCCGGCCGGGCCCCGCCGCCGCACCCCGGGGCTGCGCCGCGCCGAACTCGCGACACTCGCCGGAGTCAGCGTCGAATATCTGATCCGGCTGGAGCAGGGCCGAGACCGGCATCCGTCGGCGAGCGTGCTGTCCGCATTGGCCGATGCCCTTCGATTGAGCCCGAGTGAGCGCGTCCAGCTGCATCGGCTGGTCAAATCCGCCGATCCCGGATTCAGCTGTACGGGCGGCGCGCTGCCCAATCGCCTGGTCCGGCCCGCGGTGCAGACCATTCTCGACCGTCTCGCACCGGCGCCCGCGGCCGTCTTCAACCGCCTCAGTGAGGTTTTGAGCTGCACCGATGGCTATCGCGCGCTGGTCGGCGGCACCGGCCTGCTCGATCACGGCCTGCCCGCGGGCTACCCGCGCTGGCTGTTCACCGATCCGCGTGCCCGCATCGTCTACCCGGAGTGGGACCGTCGTGCCGATCTCGCGGTAGCCAACCTGAAGGCCGGTCCCTTTCGCTCGGATCCGACCATCGCCGCGCTCGCCGACGAGCTGACGCTGCTGGCGGGTGCGGAATTCACCCGTCGTGTCGCCGACATCGCCGGGCTGCCGGATACCAGCGGCATCAGCCGGATGGACCATCCCGAGGCGGGTCCGCTGCGGCTGGCCTACGAACGGCTGGACCTGTCCGCCGACGACGACCAGTACATCCAGGTCCAGCTGCCTGCCGACGACGCGACGGCCGCGGCCCTCGATGCGCTGCTGGGCCGCCGCCCGGGTGGATTGCGCGCGGTATCGGGCTGAGCCGGCCGCCCGCCGCATCGCCCGGGCTGCCGGCGACTCGCCGCATTTCACCGCCACCTGCGCGAGCGGTAGATTGGACAACCGTGCATCCTGACGTTTCCGCTGATCTCGCCGAACTCGACACCACGTTGAAGACTGTCGAGTCGGTACTCGACGTCGACGAGCTGCGCCGTCGCATCGACGAGCTCGAACATCAGGCCGCCGACCCGGAGCTGTGGAACAACCAGGAACACGCCCAGCAGGTGACCAGCGAGCTGTCGCACGCCCAGGGTGAGCTGCGCCGCGTCACCGAACTGCGGCAGCGGCTCGACGATCTGCCGGTGCTCTACGAACTCGCCGAAGAGGAAGAGGGCGAGGCCCGCACGTCCGCCCTCGCCGATGCCGACGCCGAACGGGCCGCGCTGCACGCCGACGTCGAGGCGATGGAGGTGCGCACGCTGCTCTCGGGCGAGTACGACAAGCGCGAGGCGCTGGTCAACATCCGCTCGGGCGCCGGTGGTGTGGACGCCGCCGACTGGGCGCAGATGCTGATGCGCATGTATGTGCGCTGGGCCGAGCGCCACAAGTATCCGGTCGAGATCTACGACACCTCCTACGCCGAGGAGGCGGGCATCAAGAGCGCCACCTTCGCGGTGAAGGTGCCCTACGCCTACGGCACCCTCTCGGTGGAGATGGGGACCCATCGCCTGGTGCGGATCAGCCCCTTCGACAACCAGGGCCGTCGCCAGACCTCCTTCGCCGAGGTCGAGGTGCTGCCCGTGGTCGAGGGCACCGACCATATCGAGGTTCCGGAGTCGGAGATCCGCGTCGACGTGTATCGCTCCTCGGGCCCGGGTGGCCAGAGCGTCAACACCACCGATTCGGCGGTGCGGATCACCCACCTCCCGACCGGCATCGTGGTGACCTGCCAGAACGAGAAGTCGCAGCTGCAGAACAAGATTTCGGCCATGCGCGTGCTGCAGGCCAAGCTGCTGGAGCGCAAACGGCAGGAGGAGCGCGCCGAGATGGACGCGCTCAAGACCACCGAGGGCGCCTCCTGGGGTAACCAGATGCGCTCGTACGTGCTGCACCCGTACCAGATGGTCAAGGACCTGCGCACCAACTTCGAGGTGAACAATCCGTCCTCGGTTCTCGACGGTGATATCGACGGTTTCATCGAAGAGGGAATCCGCTGGCGGATGCGCCAGGACGCGTGAAACCCGCCTATCACGGCACAATCACGGCATATCGGTCGGTCGCCGGTCGTAGTAACCTGTCTGGCGTGTGTTCGGGCGGCAGATCGGCTTGTGTCGGTGCACGGTTGATACCGGAAAGGATGCGCCGATGACGACGACTCTCGCCACCGGATCCGGTGCGGAATTCACGTCGTGGCTGCGCGGCAGCGGGCTCGAGATCGTGCTGCTGATCGTGGGCGCGATGCTGTTCAGCCGCTTCGCCACCTTCGTGCGTGACCGCATCACCCGCCGCATCGACGCCGGTTTCCAGAGCAGCGATTCGCTGGTGCGCACCGAGGCCGCCAAACATCGCCATGCACTGGCCCAGGTCATCACCTGGGTGGTGCTGTCCATCGTCTACTTCCTGGTGTCGCTGGAAGTGTTGCAGCGCTTGGGCTTTCAGCTCGGCGGTCTGGTCGCTCCGGCCGCGGTGCTGGGTGCCGCGCTCGGTTTCGGCGCCCAGCGCATCGTGCAGGACCTGCTCGCCGGATTCTTCCTGATCACCGAGCGGCAGTACGGATTCGGTGATGTGGTGCGCATCGCGGTCACCGGGCAATCCGAGCCGGCCGAAGGTACCGTGGAGGACGTCACGCTGCGGATCACCACATTGCGCAATCCGGACGGGGAGGTCATCACGGTGCCCAACGGGCAGATCGTGAAAGTGACCAATCTGTCGAAGGATTGGGCCCGCGCGGCGATCGATGTGCCGGTGCCCGCCACCGCCGATATCACCAAGGTCAACGAAATCCTGCACGAAGTGGGCGCCAAAGCATTTCAGGATCGCCGCCTGAAATCGCTACTGCTGGACGAACCTACGGTGATGGGCCTGGAAGATCTCACCGTCGACCAGATGAACATTAGGATGGTGGCCCGCACACTGCCGGGTAAACAATTCGACGTCGGACGCGAGCTGCGAGTGCGTGTCGCCGCGGCGCTGCGTCGGGAGGGTTTGAGTGAAACCGCGTAAATCGACCGCGATCTTGGTCAGTGTCTGGGTCGCGACGCTCGTGCTGTATCTGTTCGTGAAGCCGGCCACGCCGGACCATTCCGGTTTTCCCAACATCGCGAATACCGTTTCCGGTTCCGCGCTGACGACCGCGCCGGCCCGCTGACCTCTCTGTGACAAGTCGCATGCTCCGGAGTGGGCCGGGGTGTGCCATGACTTCGCTGGCTACACTGGCACCTCGTGATCACCCTGCGGAACGTCACCAAGTCATATAAAACCTCGACGAGACCCGCGCTGGACAATGTTTCGGTCGAGGTCGACAAGGGCGAGTTCGTCTTCATTATCGGACCGTCCGGGTCGGGTAAATCGACGTTTATGCAACTGTTGCTGAAAGAGGTCAAGCCGACCACCGGCGAAGTGCATGTCGCGGATTTCCGGGTCGACCGGTTGCCGGGACGACGGGTGCCCAAGCTGCGCCAGCGCCTCGGCTGCGTCTTCCAGGATTTCCGGTTGTTGCAGCAGAAGACGGTCGAACAAAACGTGGCGTTCGCGCTCGAGGTGATCGGCAAGAATCGCAAATTCATCAATCGGGCGGTGCCGGAGGCGCTGGACCTGGTGGGTTTGTCCGGTAAGGCGGATCGCCTGCCGACCGAGCTGTCCGGCGGTGAACAGCAGCGGGTCGCGATCGCCCGCGCGTTCGTGAACCGGCCGCTGGTACTGCTCGCCGACGAACCCACCGGCAACCTGGACCCCGACACCAGTCAGGACATCATGATGTTGCTGGAACGCATCAACCGCACGGGCACCACGGTGCTGATGGCCACCCACGACAATCACATCGTCGACGCCATGCGCCGGCGCGTGGTCGAACTCGATCGCGGCCGCCTGGTCCGCGACGAGGCCACCGGCGTGTACGGGGTGGGCCGGTAATGCGCGCGAGCTTCCTCTTCGGTGAGGTCTTCAACGGCCTACGCCGCAACGTCACCATGACCATCGCGATGATCCTCACCACCGCTGTCTCGCTCACCATGCTCGGCGGCGGCATGCTGGCCGTCCGGATGGCCGACAAGACCGAGCAGTACTTCCTGGACCGGCTCGAGGTGCGGCTGTACCTGACCGAGGACGTCTCGGCCAACGATCCGGACTGTTCGCAGGACCCGTGCAAGGCGCTGATGTCGGCGCTGAAGTCCGAGACCGGCGTGGAATCGGTGCAGTTCCTCAATCGCGAGGAGGCGGTCCGGGAGGCGAAGGAGAAGACCTTCAAGGATCAGCCGGAGCTGGCCAAATACGTCAGCGAGTCACCCCTGCCGGCCTCGCTGCGCGTCAAGATGACCGACGCCTCGCAGTATCCGCGCATCTTCAAGGACTTCCAGGGCAAACCCGGGGTCGGATTCGTGCGCAACGACAAGGACATCGTCGACCGGCTGGTGAGCCTGTTCGACGGCCTGCGCAACGCGGCCTTCGGCCTGGCGGTACTGCAGGCCCTGGCCGCCCTGCTGCTGATCGCGAATATGGTGCAGATCGCGGCGTTCACGCGCCGGGAGGAGGTCGGCATCATGCGTCTGGTCGGTGCGACGCGCTGGTACACCCAGCTGCCGTTCCTGCTCGAGGCGGTGGTCGCCGCGCTGGCCGGGTCGGTGCTGGCGGTGATCGGACTGATGATCGCGCGGCCGCTGGTCATCGACCGCGCCCTCGGCGACCTGTTCGCGTCGAAGGTCTTCCCGCGCATCACCGGCGACGACATCGCGGTGGTGGCGCTGACCGTGGTGCCGGTCGGCATCGTGTTCGCCGCGCTGACGGCCTACGGCACACTGCGCTACTACGTGCGCGAATAGGGTCGTTCCGGGTTCCAGCCGGAGCAGAGCAGCAACGCGAGAATCGCGCTTGCGTCGTTCGGTGTTGCCGGTCGCATCGGGGCGGAGTCGGTCACGTCGGCGGAGACTATCAATCGGTGGTGGTTCGCAGAATCGACAGCAACGGGTGCGGCTGTGGATTGGGGGTTCGGATCGTCGGTGGTGGTCCGTAGGATGGCTGGCGTGAATTCCCCGGAGACGCTCGAGACGGCCGATGCTTCGTCGCGCACTGTGGAAACCGATGCGGCGCAACAGATTCTGCAGCGTGTATTCGGGTACGACAGTTTCCGGGGATTACAGCGCGAGATCGTCGATCAGGTCGTCTCGGGGGGCGATGCGCTCGTTCTGATGCCTACCGGCGGCGGCAAGTCGCTGTGTTATCAGATTCCGGCGCTGGTGCGGCCGGGGGTGGGTGTGGTCATCTCGCCGCTGATCGCGCTGATGCAGGATCAGGTCGACGCGCTGACCGCGCTCGGGGTGCGGGCCGGATTTCTCAACTCCACCCAATACCCGGACGAGCGGCGCACGGTCGAGGCGCAGTTCGTCGCCGGGGAACTGGATGTGTTGTATCTGGCGCCGGAGCGGTTGAAGCTCGAATCGACCGCGGAATTACTCGATCGCGGCAAGGTGTCCGTGTTCGCCATCGACGAGGCACACTGTGTCTCACAGTGGGGCCACGACTTCCGGCCCGACTATCTGGCGTTGTCGGTACTGCACGAACGCTGGCCCGACGTGCCGCGGATCGCCTTGACCGCCACCGCCACCGAGGCCACACGCCGCGAGATCGCCGAGCGGCTCGACCTCACCGGGGCCAAGCATTTCGTCGCGGGTTTCGACCGGCCCAATATCCAGTACCGGATCGAACCGAAGAATCGCGCCGATCAGCAACTGCTGTCCTTCATCCGCACCGAACATCCGGGGGAGGCGGGCATCGTCTACTGCCTGTCTCGCAATTCGGTCGAGCGGACCGCGGAATTCCTGTGCCGCAACGGAATCGAGGCGGTGCCCTATCACGCCGGTCTGGACGCGCGTACCCGCGCCACCAACCAGGCCAGGTTCCTGCGCGAGGACGGGCTGATCGTCGTCGCGACGATCGCCTTCGGGATGGGCATCGACAAACCCGATGTGCGGTTCGTGGCACATCTGGATCTGCCCAAGTCGGTGGAGGGCTACTACCAGGAGACCGGTCGCGCCGGCCGCGACGGCCTGCCGTCCACCGCCTGGATGGTCTACGGCCTCAATGATGTTGTGCAGCAACGCAAGATGATCGACTCCTCCGAAGGCGACGCGGCGCACCGGCGCCAGTTACAGCTCCACCTGGATGCGATGCTCGCGCTGTGCGAGACCGTGCAGTGCCGCCGCACCCAGCTGCTCAACTACTTCGGCCAATCCGGTGACACCTGCGGTAACTGCGACACCTGCCTGAATCCGCCGGAATCCTGGGACGGGACGGTCGCCGCGCAGAAGGTGCTCTCGGCGGTGCTGCGGCTCAAACGCGAACGCGGGCAGAGCTTCGGCGCCGGACATATCGTCGACATCCTGCTCGGGAAGTCGAATCCGAAAGTGTTGCAGCACAAGCACAACGAGTTGAAGGTGTTCGGCGTCGGCGCCGATCTGCGCGATACCGAATGGCGCGGCGTGATCCGCCAGCTGCTCGCCCAGGGCCTGCTCGCGGTGCACGGCGAATACGGCGTGCTGACCCTCACCGAAGCCAGCGACGAGGTGCTGTTCAAGAACCGCACGGTCCTCATGCGCCGCGAGCCGGAACGCGTGAAGCCACCGCGCGCGGCCAAGGCGAAGGCGTCGCGCCTCGCCGCGGCCGAGCTGGCGCCCGCGGCGGCAGACCTGTTCGAACAGCTTCGTGCCTGGCGTGCCTCGGTCGCCAAGGAGCAGGGCGTTCCCGCCTACGTCGTCTTCCACGACGCCACCCTGCGCGATATCGCCGGCCGTGCCCCCGCGACCCTGGCCGAACTCGGCGGCATCAGCGGAATCGGTGAGAACAAGCTCGCGAAGTACGGCGAAGGTGTCCTCGAAGTGGTCGTGGGATTCGATGCGGGTAGCTCGGTCGGGGCGGCGGAGGCGCCGGCCCCGCGTCCGAACCGAGCCGAGCGACCGGCCGGCCGGCGCGGCTCCTCCCGCGCAGCCGCATCGGGTGCCCGCCCGCGCCCGGAACCGTCTCGCGGCCCGGTCACACGCTCGAGGTTCGAGGCCGCGGAACCGGCAGCCCCGAACGATTCGGTGAACCGGGACATCCCCGACGCCGATTTCGAGCCCCCGCCGGACGACTTCTACTGAACCGCTCGGTGCATCGGCGTGCCCGCTCACCAGCGCGGACGGTGGTTGCGGTCGCTGTGCGCGCCGGTGTCGACCGCCACGCCGGACTCGGGGTGGCGCCCGTTCCACGTTTATCCCTCCGCCCGGCGCGGGTAACCGTCTCGCCGTGACACATGGGCAGGACGGAGTGATCGAGACCAACGGGTCGCCGAAGAACCACGACCCGGCTTCAGGCGCCGATTTGGCCGTCTCGGCCACGCCGGATCCTTCCCGGCTCGGGGTGCGGCCTCTGGGCCGGATCGGCATGACCCGGCAGTTGCGACGAGCCCGCACCGGCATGCGGCCCTCGACGCTGGCCCTGATCACTGTCTGGATTGCCGTCTTGGCGCTGTATCTGGCGGTGCGACCGGGCGGATAGCGGTAGCGTGCCGCTATGTCCCACGACCATCACGACGACCGCTCCGATCAGTCGTCGGATTCCGGCCCCGGCGGCGATCCGCCGGATGCCGCGAAACCCGGACCTCGCCGCACCCGAGCGGATTCGGTCGAGGCCGGGTGGCTGCGCCCGCACGCGAACCCGCTCGGTCGCCCGCGGCTGACGACCGTGGTGCTGCTACTCGCGTGGATCGCCTTGCTGATTCTCTATCTGCAGGTCCGCCCCGGCGGCTGACCGCGCGTCAGCGGTCGGTGCTCACCCGCTCCCACATCATCGCGTTCTGCCAGCCGTAGCGCTGAAAGGCCCAGTCCTGCACGGTCTTTGCGACGAGTTCGAAGGCGGGTGAGTGCGGGGTTCCCCAGCGCGCGGTGTCGCGCACGCTGGCACGGAACTGCATGCCCGGCCCGCCCCCGCCGTATTCGACGATATAGCCGCGACCGTCGTCGGGATCGATGCGCCGATCCATCTCGACGCGCAGATAGTGTTGGGCCGCAGGCGAACCCGGGCGTTCGACGACGAGTTGGGGTTCTCGGTAATCCAACTCGGCCAGGAGATCGTGTAGTTGCGCATCGGTCGGGTCGTCGAGTACACGATCCGAGGCGGTGCTCACTCTGAATCTGGGTACCGTTGTCACGCAACCATTTTGCGCGCTCACTCGGCGATGGGCACACAAAATCGGTTCCCGGCGGTGGGGATGTCCGCATTCGTCCGCTGCCGCCGCCTGCCGGTGCGGTGGTTTCTCCCGCGACACCGGCGCCCGGGCGGTGCGGGCGGGTTGCCGGAGACCGGCCGGCCGTGAGCCGGATCACGGCATATTCCGCGCCGGAATTTCGTTTTCCTTCTGTTCGGCGGCCGTGTAAACCGGACAGGTCCGCCCGCTCAGCGGGCGTCGAGGCACAATGACAGCGTGGAGCGCCGCCGAGCTGCGCGGAGTCGAGGGAAAGGTGTTCATGAAGGAGAAGGGGCGCAAGGTCATCGCCACCAACCGCAAGGCGCGGCACAACTACACGATCCTCGACACCTACGAGGCGGGGATCGCGCTGGTCGGTACCGAGGTGAAAAGCCTGCGGGAAGGTAAGGCGTCGCTGGTGGACGCCTACGCCACCATCGACGACGGGGAGGTGTGGCTGCGTGGCCTGCACATTCCCGAATACGGGCACGGCACCTGGACCAACCACGCCCCGCGCCGCACTCGGAAACTGCTGCTGCACCGTCGCGAGATCGACAAGCTCACCGGCAAGACCAAGGAGAGCTCACAAACCCTCGTCCCGCTGTCGATGTATTTCGCCGACGGCAAGGTGAAGGTCGAACTGGCGCTGGCCAAGGGTAAGCAGGACTACGACAAGCGCCACGACCTGGCCCGCCGGACCGCGGAGCGAGAGGTGACGCGCGAACTCGGCCGGCGCGTGAAAGGTATGCACTGACCGGCGGGAATGTATGACGGCGAAGTGATGTTAATATGAACAGCCCGGCCCACCAGCCGGGTGTTCAACTGAGTTGAGTACGGGGCTGATCGGTTTCGACTGCGTACGTCGATTCAGGGGAAGCGTGTCGGTGCAGGCAGGAGACCACCGTAAGCGTCGCTGTAACCCAATAAGCGCCGATTCTCATCAGCGCGACTACGCTCTCGCTGCCTAAGCAGTAGAGCGTGTCTGTCAGTCCGGGTTTGCTCTCGGCCCGGGTACTGGCATCAGCTAGAGAGCTCTACCGTGCGGCTCGGTCGCGGAGTCGTACGGGACATCGAACAGCGACTGGGATCGTCATCTCGGCTTGTTCGCGTGACCGAGAGATCCGAGTAGAGGCTCAGCGAACTGCACACGGAGAAGCCCTGAAGAAGCGGCGGAGGACCCGGGTTCAATTCCCGGCAGCTCCACCACAGCGGCCTTACTCGAAACGGGGTCCGTAAGGACATCGTGGAGGGTAGGGCCGCTTTTTCCGTTTCTGGACGTGGCTTGGCGCGGGGAGGTGCCGGGGTGCTCGCAGATCGAGCGGGTGCCGGCAGCATTGTGAAGATCGGCGAAGGGCTGGCGAAGTCGGTCGGTGCGGACCCCGTCAATGTCGAGGTAGAAGCGCTCGAAGAAGGTGTGGTTGAGATGGCGCCTCACCGCGTCGGTACGGGTGCGATAGAGCTGGGCAGGCTCGTTCAGTAGGTCGAGTCCTCGTTTGAGCACCTCGACGCCCACGGCGAGTTCAGCGCCGGTGGCCGCCAGGCTGGCTTGGACGCTAGAGCGGTCGGTCTCGATCGCGCGGAGCCGGGATTTGATCTTGGCTTGTGGCAGCGTGCCGTCGGCGGCGAGGTCGAGTAGGCGCTCTTCCTTGGCGTCGAGCTCCTTGAGTCGCGTGGTGAGCGTGGCATGCATGGTACGGACGCTGGACTGTTCGTCGGCCAGCGCTTCATCCAGCAGTCCGCGGATGGTCGTGTGGAAGCTGCTGGGAAGGCTGAGCGTGGCGTAGTGGTCGACGATGGCGCGTTCGACTTGCTCGGCCGGAATGTGGGGCATGTCGCAGTGGTTGTCTTGCCGCCCTCGGCAAAGGAAGTAGCCATAGAGGTGGCCGTTCCGTCCTCGGGCTTCGGTGTAGATGAAGCGTGACGTTCGCCCGCGATTGTGGCATCGATCACAAAATAGATCGCCTTTGAGGTAGTGCTGATGGATGCGGTCGCGTTGCCCGCGCCGGCTGCGCATGTCCACGACGTCTTGAACGCGATCGAACAGTTCTTGCGTGACAATCGGTTCATGCCGACCGGGGCGGAGTTCGCTGTCGACTTCGATCCATCCCGCGTAGTAGGGGTCTTGGAGCATCCGATGCAACAGTTTGAACGAGACCGGGCGCTCCGGGATGGTGCCACGTGCACGTGCGGTCAGTCCGAGGTCGGTCATCGTTGCTTCGAGCTGTTCGAGGCCGTAGTCGCCGGTCGCATAGAGTTCAAATGCCTTGTGTACCAAGGGAGCACGCTCTGGATCGAGGGCGATGGTGTTGATTTGTTTGCCTTCGTATTCGACCCGGACGTTCAGGTAGCCAACTTTGGCGAAGCCAATCGTGCCGCCGTTGCGGGCCTTGGTGCGCATCTTCTCCTGAATGTCTAAGCCCTGCAACGTATTCATCAGGTGATTCATCACGTCGAGCATGCCCTCCATCGCCACCGCGTGGGGACCTTCGCCGAAGTCCTCTTTGGCGCTGATGATGCGCACGCCCATCTTGTTGAGCTGCGTCTCGATGATGGCGGCGTCGAAGCGGTTGCGAAAGGCGCGCGAGCGCATGTAGACGATGACGTACCGGACTTCGGGATGGTCGGCGAGGTACTTGAGCAGTTCCCGGAAGACGGGCCGCTTGTCGATCGTCTTGGCAGAGTAGCCGGGTTCGATGAACTCCTCGACCACGTCCACCCCCATCGCGTCGGCCTTGGCGTGCCCTTGGGTGCGTTGGGTGGAGATGGACAGACCGTCGGGGTCGATGTCGATGGCAGTGTCGAGCTGCTTCTTGGTCGAAACACGCAGTAGGAGAACAGCTTTGTCACTTCTCTGACTCCTGCTCGGTTGGGTTCGTCGGGCCATTGGGTGCCTCCTTGCATGTGGGGGAGAGGAACGGTGGGTTCGTTTGTGTCAAGTCTGTGTGAGTCGGAATCCATTGCCACAGAGGCCATTCGGAGGATCCGGTCGGGCTAATCGCGTTGACGGCAATTTTGACGGCAACACAGCCGAACTTCCACGTCCTTTCGCGTGTTCGTACGACGTTGTGTATAGAGGTCAGACGCTCTTGCAAGGTGGCCCCGTTTGCTCTGAAGAGCCTTGTGTCCCCAGTTCGAGCCTGGGAGGAGCCACCAAGGAAAGCACCTAACCCATCAGGGGTAGGTGCTTTCCTTTTCTGTGGATGACGGTTGGTCGAAGTGCCCGCATACGCCGTTTGACGGCGATTCTGACGGCTACGCTGCCTTTTGACGGCTGCCGTGAACAAACGGTCCTCGACTTTGCTGAGGGCGTTGCGCTTGCTGGCGAGATCCACGTGTTCATAGATGCCGGTGGTGCGGACGTCGCCGTGGCCGAGGATTGCTTGGATGTCGCGGGAGTGGACATCGAGGTGCTTCTGGGTGGTGGCGTTGCTGTGGCGGAGGCCATGCAGTGTGATTCGTGGTAAATCAAGCCGTTTGCAGATCCGCATGAACGATCTCGCCAGATTGTGTGACTCCAGCGGTCGTCCGGTGCTAGTCGTGAAGACCAGCTCGTTCTCATCGCCAGCGCCTTGCCAACTTTCACCGGCAGTGCCCCTGGCGACTGCCTGGCCGGCTCGGTGCTGCAGGAGCAGGTCGCGGGCTGTCGCGAGTAGGGGTTCGTCTCGTCGGCTCGACTCTGTCTTGAGCTCGACCTGCCGAAGTTCACCGTCGATACGTTGCACCTGTTGGCGGATGCGAAGTACGCCATGATCGAAATCGACGTCACACCACCGAATGCCGACGACTTCACCGGCACGCAGTCCGTAGAGCGTGAGCAGGACGAAGGCTGGATAGAGCGGGTTCTCGCGGGCAGCATCGAGAAACTGAACCGTCTCATCGGGAGTCCAGTGCGCTGCTTCCTTGGCGCGGTGGCGCGGCAGTTCGACCAGGCGGGCGACGTTTCGGGTGATCACTTCCTGGCGCATTGCGTAGGTGAGGGCGGCGCTGAGCACTTTGCGGGTCTGGTGGAGGGTGGGGACCGATCGGCCGTCGGCGTGGAGGTTGTCGAGGAAGGTCTGCACCGTGCGCACGGTCAGTCTGTTGAGGTAGTAGTGGCCGAGGCCAGGTTTGATGTGCAGACGTACAGCCGACTCGTGCCGCTTCACGGTGAGGGAACGGCGTTTTTCGTGTTCGAGCCAGAAGTCCAGGTATTCGCCGACTTTCCATGCGCGGTCGGCAGGTAGGAGTCCCCGGCGGGCTTCATCGATGGCCTGGGTGAGTTTGGTGTGGGCCTCGGCGCGGGTACGGCCGTAGACGCGCAGTCGGCGCGTCTTCCCGTTGACCGTGCCGAGGTACGCGGCGCCTTCCCACCGCCCATCCTTCCGCCGGTACAGAGTGCCCTCGCCGTTGGTCCTACGCCCCGTCATGGTCGGCCTCCGGCATCGGATAAGTTGCCGACGAAACGCTCAATTTCCATGATGGGTACGAATCGTCGGCGCCCGATCTTCACCGTCGCGAGCTCGCGACGGTGGATCAGCTGGTAAACGCTCCATCTGCTTAGCCGAAGTCGCTCACAGGCTTCGGGAACCGTCAGGAGTGTCGACTGCGTGCTCGTGGTCGCGGGGGCCTTTGGCAAGTTGCCGAGTTGGGTGCGAAGCCACGCAGGATCGTCGGTCCCGCGGTCGGCCAATCTGAGCGCCACCGCTCCAACTGTTCGCAGCAGGGCGCGCGTGTCATCGGACAACACGGCAGAGCGCTCCGTGCGCGGCGTGGTTGCGGTAGCACGGGTCATGCCGGTGTCTCCGCAAACGAATGTGCGACCGGATGCTGGGAATCCTGGTTCGGCAGAAGCACCCGGACGTCGAGGCGTCGGAAGTGTTCGGTGAGCAGCTGCGCGTGGGCGCTGTTGAGCGCAAACCGGCGAGCTGAGGGGAAGATTGCGTAGCGGATGTCAGGGTGCTGTTCCAGGTGGGCAAGCAGTCGTCGAAGTACGGGGCGCCGCCGCAAGCTCGTTGCGGGAGCGCCGATCTCGACGAATTCCTTCACGATGCCAAGCTGATGCTTGGCCGCGGTGCGGAACCCTGCTTCGCGCTGCAGCTGAATGCGGATCGGCTCACCGCCCGCCGCCCTGTCTGCTTCGGACACGGCAGCTACGGACAAGAACATGACGGCCGGCGTGAAGCTTGCGTCGTTGACGACAGCATCCTGAGGACTCATGCCGCCCTCCAACTGGGGCTACCCTGAACGGCGGAGCCCACACGGACTCGCTCGTCGTAAAGACGCTCACGGATGACATCATCGGGAACGTCAAAATAGGCTGCGAGAGAGGTGATTTCGGTGAGGCCCGCCCGGAGGGCGCGTCGGAGAAGCTGATCCGGCACAAGCAGGTGACGGGCGAAGTAGTCGGCTGCGCGCTCCGCCTCACAGGCCGAGGATCTGACCGAGGGGCTTGGATACAGGGCCGCTGTGCGGCCGTGGTCAAGCACTCGCTTGAACTCGTGGGCGAGATAGATCCTGTGTCGTTTCCAGCTATCGGCTCGACGGAGCGAGATGACCCACTGTCGCGTGTGAACGTCCCAGAAACTGGCGTGGGCGATTTGCTGGTCGGGCGAGTACTCGATGCGGATACGGGGCAGCTCGGTGATGAGCTCTATGGGGGTGAATCCGGTGGATCGCCCTTCTCGCATGAGGGCGATCGCTTGTTGTTTGGCTAAGCGCAGGCTGTGGTCCCAGCGCACCGGTTGGCGAGGGATGAGGCCTCGCAGTTTGGCGATGATCCCTCGCGGCGGCGGGCCGGCGTGCGGGCGCTTCAGCTTGATGAGTTGAACTGACGGTGTCGTGGTTGGCATGGTGGTCTCCTTCCAATTGTTGTAACTGTCTCTATTTCCTTTCGTTTGCGTGGTGAACGGAATTGTTTTGCAGTTGCCTCCCTTTTGCAGCGGCCTCCTTTCATTGTCAGTCATTTACTTGTCGCCGAATCGTTGTCAGGCGGGCGGATTAGAGTTGCGGTTAATGGCTTCGTGGTAAATGTCGATATCCGGAGCGCTTCGTTTGACGAGCATGTTGATGCGCGCCTGGATGTGCTGAGCGACGTCGTCAGGGACACGGTGGTACGTGACCGCGATGTGCGGTCGATCGGTCGGCCGCTCCGTCTTGGGCATCCATCCGGCTTCGTTGAGCAGGATGTCCACCGGCATTTCCAGTCCGTCGGCAATGGCCTTTAGTGAGCGTGGGCTCGGATGAGCAAAGCTGCCTTCCTCAAGACGTAGTATTGAGGAATACGCCAAGCCGGTGCGGCGAGCGAGGTCGCTGCGCGTCAGACCTAGGTCTTTGCGTCGTTTCTGAATAATCACGGCTATCCGTTTGGCTTCGTGGGTCCGCGATGCGGCCATGTATCAATTCTCCCGTTTATTTCACGAATTAATAATAACTCCTTTTGTGCGTATGCGCAAAAGTAATTGCTATTTCGGCAACCTCTGCCATCGGTCATTGCTTTTATGTTTTTTCGTCGAATATCCACACGCCGCCACCTTCTGCCGGAAAGGCCACGATGTCGTCCTGTGCCAGCAGTTGCTCGCCGATCGCCTCGTAGTCGATGTAGGCCAGGTGTTTGAGCTGGTCCGGGAAGGCGTCTTTCAGGACGTCATCCAGTCCGAGCGGTGCGAGCAGGTGGCGCACGTAGCCGTCGACACTTTCGTAGTGCCCCTGGTAGGCACGCTCGAAGCGGCTGAATTGGCTGGGGTCGTCTTCGTGGGCGCTGGCCCAGGCGGAGAACGCCGGGCCGTAGTCGATGATCCCTTGCGCGACCGCGCTCAGAAGTTCGATGGTATGTACACCTTCAAGCCCCAGGGGGCCGGTGGTCGGCCGGAAGCTGGCGTAGCCCTGGTAGTCCCAGATGTAGAGTCCTTCGCGGTCATAAACCTCCTGCTCACCGAACATGCTGTAGAGCTCGGCGTGGATGCTTCGGGGGTCTCGGGCCATATCTATCCACGCACCGTCGGTCAGTTCGGCCCGAAGCGGCAACCCTCTGGTGACGTAGATGCGCGGATACCGCGGCGGATCCTTCTCGTGGCCGATTTCGGCCTCACGGTAGGTTGGCTCGTCATCGGAGGGTTTACGGGCGGCCTCTGGTTGGAAGTTGCTGTGCGCGTGGCTGTTTGCGTGTCGCTCATTCATGATCACCTCCTTCCAGCTGCTCGATGGTTCCGGTCGGCAACTGGCGTTGCACGAGCCGCAGGGTCAGTGCTTCAACGGCACCTTGGAGATCGCTGGTGGTCAGCTCGTCGTAGGCGTCGATCAGCTCGACAAGCCGGGCGAATATATAGCCGGCCTTGGCTGCCAACTCGTGCAGTCCGTCTTCCTCGGCCACGTCGAACTCGTGTGTCCGCTGCACTTGCTGCAACGCAACGGCGGCCGCAGCGGCACGGGCATCCAGGCTGGGGTGCCGGGCGGCATCGTAGATCACCCGGAGCAATGTTTCGCCTACGTCCCACACGAGCTGCTCGCGGTCGTGGTTTTGTTCGGCAGGCAGCGTCGTCTCGCCTGAACTGTGTTGTGGATTCTGAACTTTCTCGCTCATGTTCTTCTCCTTTCGGTTATGTTTGAGTGTTGGCCGGTGGACAGCAGTGAGGTCTGTGCATTCCTCGATCTGCTGTCCGCCGGCCTCTTACACCGGGCGCTGAGCGTGGCTCAGCTGTCCGCCTGCTCGCCGTCGCCCTGCTGTGTTCCGCGACGGCTTCGCGGTCGCCGATTCCTCTGTGATGCAGCGTTATCCATGGTTTCCTCCGCCTCTGCCGCGCCGTCGGGCGCTGGGGCGTCCTCGACGTTGGCGGGCGGTGGCGGGCTGGCGGTGAACAGGTTGGCGATAGCCGTTTGCCTCGCGCGGGCCTCTTCTTCGATGGCGGCGCGCGCGGCGTCGGCTTTGGCCATCAGCTCGGGGTCGTTCTTCGCGGCTTCGATGTAGGCATCGACAGCGTTGAAGCATTCGGCCTTCAGGCTGGTGCCGCGGAGTTCGGCGATCCAGCTGAGCTGGGCGTGGCGGGCGGTGTCGATACGGATCGCAAGGGTGATTTCCTTGCTCGACGGTTCGGACATGGTCCTTCTCCTCGGTGCGAGCGGCCGGTAAGCACGTGGTGCGCTTACGAGTACGGCCGCAGGACACCGACGAGTCGGTACCTTGCTAAGCTCAGCCCGCTCGGGGGCCGGGACGGGCGCGTGGATGTTCGAGGGGTCCGCGTGCTCGTTTTCTGTCGGAGGGCACTGGATAGCCGGGAATCGTGATGTTCGAGTGGATTTCGTTGCCCCACGCGTCCCACCCCGGTTGCGCCCGGCGCGCGAACAGCTCCAAATAGGGTCCGCTACTGACTCTTTCGATGATGGCGTACTGCTCTTCGGGCTTGTGACTGTGGTCCTGCACCGGTGCCATGAACCACGTCGGTTGCGCCCGGAAGTTGACCTTGGCCTTCCCTCGTGTGCCAAACAGGACATGTTCGGTCATATGCCGCAGATAATTGCCGAGTTGCAGGCGCGGCTTGACCCAGGTCAGTGGGGAGCGATAGGTGAAGCCCCAGGCTTCCATGACGTCGTAGCCTGCCCGCCATGATCCATTGGTGACCCACAGCCACAGGTGCGCATCGTCTTCGGCCAGATCGACAACCGGCATGTTCTTGATCTGCTCGACGGTCATGAGCGGGTAGTGCTGGCTGGCGCCGCGTCCGCCTGCCTGGTCAATATTCCACGGTGGGTCGGCCATGATCGTGCGGTAGCGCTTCTGGGGCGGACTGTGATGGTGAATCAGGTTGTCTTCGTTCATATATCGACTCCTTTCTGCATAATGGGAATGAGTTGGTCGGGCGCGATGATGCGGAACAGATCAGCGGGAAGCCTGCGGTCCTTATCGATCGCCTCGCGGAGGGCGATGCGCCGGCGTTCGGCCTTGGCGTCGGTATCGGCGCTCATGCTCCAGACCACGAACGGAAACGCGCCGTCGCTGCGGTCCTGTTCGATGCCTTGCCGTCGGTAGGCGTCGTACTCATGGCACTTCTTGAGCAACGTCGGGATGCTCTCGGTGCCCATATCGATCTCGATAAAGGCCGCGTCGACGTACTCGCTGCCGGGCGGGGAGGCGGTTTCGGCGTAGAGGTCCGGCTTGAGGGTCAGTCGCGCGCCACCGACGCCCAGGTAGGTGCGCCAGGCGGCGGGCTCGATCGCGCACCGTACCAGCTCGATACGTTCCTCGCGGGCGGCCTCGACTAGGGCCACGTGGGCGGACGCGATACCGAGTTGGTGGTCGAGAAACCGTTCCGTTGGTTCACGGAACGGCCGCCGAGACTGCCGGGCCGTGGCTTGCCGCAGCAACCGATCGCCCACCTCGTCGACGTAGTGGACCGTGGCAGTGCTGCCCGCCTGATGTCCGCCGATGCGCTGTTTCAGGGCACCGAGGACGCGGTCTCGCCGTAGCCGGGCCAGCACCCGCTGGGCGGTTCGTAGCCCGGAATCTGGTGGCATGTCGCCGAAGTGCAGTGCGTGGATGTGAGAGACGGTCAGGTAGCGATGTTCGGCCACGGACCGCAGGATGGACCAGTCCCGGTGACTCAGCTGCTTGGCCACCTTGCCAAGGTCGCGGACGGGCCGTTTTCTGGCGGGTGTGGTGCCCGGTAGGGCACCATCATTCGGCTTCCGCAGGGACCGAACTGGCGGGGCCAGAGGGGGTTTTGTGGTGGAGGCGGGACGAATAGCGGGACGAATACCATCAACAGATGTAGTTTCTCCGTCGCTTCCGCTCCTGCCGCGTGATCGTTCCGTCGTCATGCTTGTCTCCTTCGCCGCCGAGGCGCACCATCTGCCTCGCCGTTCACCTGGTCGAGCAACTCGGCGAACCCGGCCTCGATCTCGTCCAGCGGCTGGCCGTAGCGCTCCCGGCTGACGCGCCGGATCTCGTTCGGGTCGCTAGTCTCCGGCGGCGGTGGCAGCGTGACGCCGGAAGCCCACGGCTGAACGGTGTTCTCTCTCATCAAATTCACGTAGACGTGATGCGCAGGCAGCGCGCCGAAGTCCTCGGGCGCGAGCACGGACTGTCCGGTGGCCATGTCCTTGGCGTCGCCGGCCTGGAGTTGGAAGGTGATGCGGCTCCGCGCGTTGTTACGAAAGGCGTCGAGCATCGCCGGTGGCAGCTGCTTTTGGTACTGGTGGGCCAGATGGAAGCCAGCGCGCAGGCTGCGGGCGGTGGCCAGCGCGTCACCGAGATCGGTTGGCAAGCGCAGGTAGTCCTGTACCTCGTCGATGTAGACCATGACCGGGGTGCGGGTGTCTTCGGAGGTCCCGGCCCGTTCCCGGATCGCCTGCCACAGTTCGGCCAGGATGATTGCGCCGAGCAGCTGCGCCGCCTCGGGTCCGATCACGCCCTTCTGAAGCGGCACCAGCAACACCTTGTTCTCGCGGAGCACTTGTCGGATGTTGAACTTCGGGCTGCGCTGCGCCAGAACGGCTCTCAGTTGTTTCGTTAGCAGTGGACGCAATTTGTTGGAGAGCGGCGCGATCTTCGTGTCCACCGCCTCCGGCGACATCGAATCGAACCACGCCCAGAACGGTCCGGCCGCAAACGGATCGTCCCGGATGACTCGCTGCGTCAGTGAACGCCGGAAGCCAGGATTGGTGAGTAGCAGCGGCAGCATGGTCAGGCTGGCGTCGTCGCGCTTGGCCAGCACCTCCAACGCATTTCGCAGAATGTCGGCCGACCGCGGCCCGAGATCGCCGTGGATGGCATGGATAGTCCCGAACAGCGAATCGGCGATGACTTCGGGTGTGCGGCCCTCGCTGTGCGCCAGGGGATTTATGCCGACCGGTGCTTCATCGAGCGCATCAAGGAGGACGATGTCCTGTTTCCGGTGTTCGGGAATGCGGGCCAGGATGTCAGACACCAGGTCCTTGGGCTCGATCACCACCACCGGTCGGCCAGCCTGCAGGTCCTGAACGATCAGGTTCAAGAGCAGCGTCGACTTGCCAGTGCCGTTGGGGCCGATCACCCAGGTGTGGCGCATGCTGTCGAGCACGTCGTAGCCGAGCGTGCCGGAGACACCGGGCGCGTTGGCCTCGGCGATCACGCGCTCACCAGTGAGGAGCGCCGGGGTGGGTCGCACCGGCTTCGGGTGCAGCGGCGGCTGCCCCGGGAAGCACTCGTCGCGGTCGCTGACCGGCCAGGCCAGCAGATGGCTCAGTTCCGGCACACTCAGCGGTTGAGAAGGTGCGAGCATCGACCACGTCGCCTTTGGATCGTTGATGTTCTTCGGCTTCTCGTCCGCCAGCTTGAAGTGCACCCCGGCCGTTTCCACTGTCCCGATGGCCGCGGCCAAGCCGAGCAGCAAGGATTTCCGTCGTTCCGCGGTGCCGGCCTCGACGCCGATCCGAATCACCGCCGCGAAGCCGTGCTGGCCGAGTTTGCGAATGAGAGCCTGGCGAGCGTTCGGTCGCCGGTCGGGAAGCAGCCCGCTCCAGACCTTGGAGGCTACGGACTGCTGACCGCCCTGCGCCGGTTCGACCGGCGGCAACATCGGCTGACGGCGGGGGCCGAGGACGACCTGAATGACCAGGCGCTCAGAGTCTTTCACCGCCGTCAGAGCCGAGAGGATGGAGCGGCTGGAGGCCACCCGGTCGACTGGCTCCAGGGGCCAGTCCGTCGCCGTCAGTTTCAGCCGGCGAGCCGTGACAATCCCCCCGCGCTCCTCCGCGTCGAACGGCGTCACCACCGACCCAGGCACCAGCTGCTCGACCGAACGCCGAACACCAGACGCATGCCGAAGTTGGCTGCCAACAAGGTATTTCACACCGTCGCTCGTTGAACGGGCTTCGAGGATCAGTTGCGGCGCGTGCTTCTGCGCGGCCCAATGGCGGAGTAGCGACGTGGCTGCTCCTTCACGGAAAGGGCTGGGCCAAAACAGGATCTGCCAGGCGAGCGAGTCTGCGGCCAGTTCTGATGCTGAGTCAATCGTCATGGCGATCCTCCTTTCGATTGCTGCGGGTCTTCTCCGAATCGGTATCGGCGTCAGCCTCGGCCAGCGCGATGGCGATGACGGCGCGGCTCAGTTTGTAGAGGTCAGGCGGGGTACGCTTCTCGCTACGCACGGTGATCTTGCGTTCGCCCCTCGTCGATGCCTTACGGCGCTTGGCTTCGCGGTCAGCGCGTCTCGGATTGGTTCTCCCTGTTTTTGACATAGGTGTCCTCCTCGCTGAATTACGTTGGTATTTCGGTGATTACGTGAATCGTCGATGCGACCAATTCTTTGCGTGTGCGCAAGAATTACAGTTGCCACTATGTTGTGCGCGTGCGCAAAAGGCAACGAGCGTTGCAAAAACAACTACGCCGACGCGAATATGCTTGCTAGAGGTCAGGATTGACGAGACTTCAAGCGATTTCGTTCACCACCCGGCACGCATTTTTCGCCAGATGATGATGCCGCCAACCACGAGCGCGATCAGGCCGATCACGCCGAGGATCACCGCCAGCGTCGGCCACATCGACTGAATCAGGCTCACCGCGAAGTAGATTGCGATCACCCCGAGCAGGATGGCGATGCACGCCCGCTTGAATGCCTCGGCCATGCCCTGGGGCGAATCGCCGCTCACCGTGGCCACCGCCGTACCCACTCGATCGCCTCGTTCGCGACCAGGCCCGCGAACGCCAGTGCCAGCAGGCTGCTCGTTGGTGCGAGATCTTCCCGTTCGCCGGCATAGCGCTCGATCTCGCCGGTGAGGCGCAAACTGCGCCTCACCACGAAATTGACCAGCTCACTGCAGGTTTCGAGATCATCACCACGGGGCACTTTGGGTTGCAGTTCATTCAGGACGACGCGGTGGTTCATCGGACGCTCCATCCTCACCACTCCCCGCCGAGGTCGTCGGTGTCGTCGTCCGCCTCGGTGGGCGTGATCGGCACCAGGGCTGTGCTCGTGGAGATTGTCCGGCGCGGATTGTCCCTCGCGGGCGTAGTGGCCTCGGCCACCAGTTCGTCCAGGCGGTCCATCAGCTCGATCAGAATGGACCGGTCGACGCCGACAGACGGCCGCAGCAGGTTGCCGTTCGGACTGCCACCCTGGTCGGAAAGCGTTGCCTCTGGCCCGCATCCCTGGTGGTACGACCGGGCCAGTAGCCGCACCTGATCCGCCCCCTTGAGCGGTGCGCCCATGCCAGTCAGCGTGGCCGCGAAGACACGCCCCGCCCTCAGCTTGAGCGGCGGCAACTGGGCCGCGAGGCCATCACACTGGCGACGCAGCGCCACCCGCTGCTGTTCGATCGGTGCCAGTGCAGCGGCCAAGTGGGTGACCTCATCGGTCTGGAGCGAGCCGTCGCGGAACTTCGTCGCGAACACCACCACGTTCACCACGATCACGATGAGCGCGAAAAACACGCCCAAGATGGCCGCGCCGGTGATGCCGCCGCCCGCCGCCACGCTGTCGCTGATGATCCGGTAGGCCATGACGATCCCGGCTCCGACAGCGAGCGTCGTCGCCAAGATGACGAACACCAGCGGCAGGAGGCGCGCCGGGCCCGCGGGCAAGGCGATGCCACCGCGAAAATTTCTGTAGCCCTTCAGGTCTCGGCCGAAGAACTTCAGCCCCACAGCCACGGCTGCCGTGCCCAAGCAGGCGAAGACGATCGCGGTGGCCAAGGGGATGATGCTGCCGCCCCAGGCCGCGCCGCTACCACTGGCGATGCCGGTCAGGTCGACGTTGAACACCTGCGCCAGGAAGTACAAGAACACCAGGCAGTCCGCCAAGGGCATCCAGGTCGCGAATCGGTGCAGCCACACCGGCACGCGCCGATGCTTCAGGCTGCCTCGGTCGCGTTCCTCGGTGATGGTCGCGCTGACGGTCTTCATGCGCTCACGCGCCTCGCGTGCCGGAATGACATCGCCGTTCATGCCGGTAACCGGCTGCTCGTCCAGCCGATCCAGTTCGCCGCGCACCGTGGCCATTTCGCCCTTGATGACAGCGGCCTGGTCCACCAGCTGGCCGAGCTGCTCGGCACCGCGCTCGCGAGCCTCCTCGGCCGCCAGCATGCCCTTGCTCATAACCAGGGCTTCCATCTGGCTGAAGGTGTCCGGATCGCGGGTGACGCCGATCCGCCGCTGTTCATCGACCAACGCCAGCACCTGCGGCAGCCACTCGCGCGGGATCGGCTTGCCGGTCGCCAGCGACAGGGCAATGTCGCGCCTGGGCACATCCGGTGGCGATGACGTCGGATGGGTGCCGGTCGTCGGCGGCCTGGTGATCGCGGCGGGCAGGGCCTCGTTGCGATCGACGTGCCCATTACTGGGCGCAGTGGGTTGGATGGTCATGGCGGGATCTCCAATCTGGTTGGGGGATAGGGATTCTGAGGAAGTAGAAGAGTGGCCGGGGATCACCGGCCGCCGCGGTGGAAGGTCAGCTCGACGCGCCGGTTCTGCTGGGCCCGCAGCTCGTCGAAGACGCCGCCGACGATGTCCGGCACCACCGGTTCGCTGGCCCCCTTGCCGGTGACGGTGCCGAGCTGCCGGGTCGGAAGGCCCAGCGCCACAAGCCGATCCGCCACCGCTCGGGCACGTTGGCCGGACAGGTCGCTGTCGTCCCGGCCGCTGCCGGTGTCCGCGATGAACCCGGTGATGTCAATGGACTGGACGTCGCACGAGGCGGCGGACGCAACGATCGGGCGGAGGGCATCGTCGGCATTCGCCGGCAGGACGGCGCTCTCCGGGGCGAAGTGCAGCATCGAATCGTTCAAGTTCGCCCAGACCGGGCAGCCACCTTCCGTGATGGCGTCCGGCACTGGCACCACCGGCACCGGCATGGTGGCCACCGGCGCTAGCGCGGACGGCGCGCCATGCGCGACAACGCAACTGGCCGCTCCGGCTCGCTGGCAGATCCCGGCCCACAGTTGTTCGACAACGGTACGGGCGAACGGCGGCAACCCCGGTTGCGATCCAGCGGCGATACCGAGGCCATGGAACGTCACGTGACGGCCCTGAAGGTTCGGGATACGGCCCTGCCGGCCAATGCTGTCGATGATGCTGTCCGGCTTAATGTTCCAGCCGATCACACGCAGATCGACTGGCGCGGCCGTGGTGATGCCCGAGGATATGACTGCGATGTCGCCGGGCAGCTGGCTGGCGCGGTCGAGCAGGTCCAGGAGATCGAGACCGGGCTGATCGGCACGGTTGTTGGCGAGCGTGTTCGCCAGCTCGTGCAAGGAGGCGGTGATTTGGCGATCGGCGTCGGCGGTGGCGTGCTGCACCTGTCCGTTCGGCCGCAGTGGCGTCAGGTCCTTCGTGGTGACGGTGCCGGTGGCCGAGGTCAGTACATGCACGGCGGCGTCGCCGGGGCGCTTGGACTGCTTGGCCATGGTGGTCAGCTTGGAGATGAGCGAATCCGGCAGGGCCGTACGCGGTTCGGCGCTGGTGGTCGTGACGACGATGGTGATGGCGGCGGGCGCCTTGTCCGTAGGGTGCGAGGTGCAACCGGTCATGCCGAGCAGCGTGGCCAGCGACAGAAGGATCGCGACGCCCGCGGCGAGGCCGGCGCGGACGCGACGACCGATTCGCCTGTCGGGGGTTACGGTGGGAGGGGCCATACGGGGACTCCTTATCTGGGAATTGGAAGGCTTGGCGAGGGATGAACTCGGATGGTGCGTAAGTGACCTGGTGCCGGATGGCCATCCGGCACCAAGCGCACACGCGCGTCACCTTGGCCAGCAGTCGATCGCCCAGACGGCGAGCAGCCGCAGGTAGCCGGTGCTCAGATCCCAGGCATGATCGGCACTTGCCGGAGCAGCGGCGTAGTGGGCGTTGGCGAAGATGGTGATCTCCGCGCGCAGCTCGCGGATGTTCCGGAAGACGAAGGCCGTGATCTCGTAGACGGTCTCGGCATCATCGCCCTCCGGGATGGCCAAGCCGCCGCCGGTGGGCTTGGTCGTGGCCAGCGCCGATGTGGCGATGGTGTCCTGCTGCGCGGCGTCGAAGTCTGGATCTACCTCAGCGGCTTCGCGTGGCCACTGCCGAATCCACTCCAGCAGACCGGTGTTCATCCAGCCGGTGAGTTCGCCGGCGTGTGCGGCCACCGTGGGGGCAGCGTCGACGTGGCCGCTCAGGAACCGGCGCAACTTGTTGTCGAAGACGGTCTGTTGCGCCAGCGCGAAGTTCGCGATAGCCGACGCCGCGGCGGGATCGTCGCCGGGCGGGACGAGCGGCTTCAAGTCGCCGGATAGGCCGATCTGGACGTAACCGGTTGGCATGCTTGACATGCGGGTGCTCCTTGAGAGTGGTGGCCGGATGGCCGGAATGGTGCAACGAGATGTTGCTGAGTGGGAGCTGCAGCGCTCCCGTTTGGACGAGGTCAAGATTTACCAACCGCAAACTTGCGTGCCAAGCGAGATCAAATTTGCGGGCTAATATCCGATATAGTTGCAGCTCAACGAGCTTTTATGCCCGTTATGGGCAACTCTGGCTGGAGCGCGCAAGTCGCCTGGCCGCTTTGAAATCGACTTTGCGGATCGATTCGCGGATACTTTGCGGGTGAATGATTCGATGGCGTCGGGGTGCTGGGCTCGCGCCGAAGCTGTGGGCGAAGTGATGTTCGAGCTATCTCTCCGCGGCAGTAAGCGCACCGGCCGCTCTGCGTGAGCCGGGATGTCGGACACGTCACCTACACTGGTCGTGTGGCCATATCGGTGGCATGCCGTACACTACTGGTGTACGGAACGACAGTGAAGGTGATACGGATTGGCGACCGAAGAGAACGGGTTCTTGGAGTACCTGCAGCTACAAGGCAGTGACAAGCTGGTCACCAAGTCCGAGCTGATCGCCGCGGTCCGCCAGTCCGGTCTTCGGTTGACCTCTCGCCAGCTGACCTTCTACGCCACGACCGCTGGGCTCGTACCCCATAGCGTGCGTGTCGGCTCCCGCGCGGGGGCGTACCCGGCAATCGTGGTCGACTTGATGAAGTGGATCTTGCGTGCTCGCAAGGTGGGCGTCTCGATTGAAGCTTTGAAAGAACTGCTCCCGCTTTGGAAGTACCTTATTCAGGCGCGATCGGCCGGAGTGGTGGACTTGAAAGAGCTGGAATACATTGCACGCCAGCACGTCGAATCGTCGGAGGGGGCAATCAACGTCCCGAGACTTGTCATCGACACACTCGGCCAACTGCCGGAGCGCGCCGTGGAGATCGTTGACAAGGACGGGCGGCGGCGGCGATCGATCGAACCCGAGACGACGGTCGGGTTTGCGATCGCTCGACGGCAGGCCGATGAGGAGGGCGGGGATGGCGACCCCAACTGGTTCGTTGTCACTCGCATTACGTTGGCGTTGCCGCCGAACTACTCGACTGATCCCACCACGGTCATCCTCGGCCTGAAGCCTAACGAGAAGCTTCCGCCTGATCCCGACGATCAGACGGTCGAAACCTCTGTTGCGGCGAAGCAGGAGGAGGTGAGCAATTGAGAAGCCACAGATACAAGTAGCGAGGCGGGCATTGGTAGTGCCCGCCTCGCCGTGAAGGCCGCTACGCAACCCTCGATACACCCCAAGCGTACGGCCTTCACTTCGCAGAGCAAATCGAAACGACGAAAGTAAAGGTCAGAAGATCAACATGGCTATTCGTATCACTGCCATCCATCTGGAGGGCGGCTACGGTCACGAGCATATTCAGCAGGTGCAGTGGACCAACCCCGCAACCAATGAGACTCGCAAAAGCTCTCGGGCCGAGATTGTTGCCTGGATCGAGAACGAGGACGGTAAGGCGTACGTCGAACAGCCGCCGGCTCCGCGGGCCTGGGTTCATGTGGTCACTCCGGGAGGCGGTCGCGCGAAGTACCTTCAGACCAAATCTGATGGTGTCTGGTCGAACAACCTGCTGTCGTTGCCGAGGTTCTAGGCAGCATAAGTAGCTCACACATGAACGGGCGCACCGGCTTCCGACCTAACGGTTCCCTTCGGTGCGCCCGTTCTGCGTGTGCTGCTCCTGCTCCAGAGGTCCTCACCGACTGTTCAGTTCGGAGCAAGGAGAAGCCCGCGCCCCGGTGTTCGGGGTGCGGGCATGCGGGGGCGCGCTAGTGGGTGCGGTGGATAGATCGGTTAGTTGAAGGGTAGGCCGCCCGTTGGGCCGCTCTTATCGATAAAGCCGCGGCGGACGGGTTGGTGGAAGCCGACCGTTGGCCAGCTGCCGTTTGCTCCGGCGACGAGCGCCAAGATTGGAGCCAGGTCGATGGGCGTTTCGCCCTTCGAGTGGGAGGGAGTCAGGACCTTCGAGGCCCGGCGAGGCCACCTCTGTATCTCCTTGAGGGTCTTGGGGTCGCGTTCGATGTAGTCCATCTTGGCCGGGTCCTTCCACAGCTCGTCGACAACGACGGCGAAGATGGTCGGCACCAGTTGTAAGAACTCATGCCAGACGTCCTCGGCGCGCGCCGGGTTCAGCCATGGATAGTGGACGCCTGAAAAGATCCGGCATCGTTCGTACCCAAGCCAGATGTCGAACCAGGTCCAGAGATCAGTCGGGAGGTCCTCGGGAGCATAGGCCTCTAGCAGGATCGGATCGTTCTGCATGCTCCGAAAGAAATCCTCACAGGCACACCTGATGTGTTCTGCGATCGGACCTACACCAGTCGCATCCTGGTTGTCGGCAGTCGGCCTATCGGGATCCCTTGGCGGTTCTGTGTCACCACTTTTTTGCGACATAAGAGAAATCCTCTCTCTCATGCGCGCCCAACGTTTGTAATAACACAATCGTTAGCGTAAGTAAATAGCTAGAGTTTTTGTACCTACGGGCGATTCCAGGTTCGAAGCGTTAGAATGAAACGCTTATCCGAGCGGCTTGCAGATGGGGGATGGATGACCGAATCGCACTCTCTTGGCGTGCCCGACCCCACCGTCACCATGAGGCAAGAGGCGGCCGAAGACCTGAAGAAGTGCTGGGTAAATGGAACCGGTGTCCTGGTCGGCAAGGATGGTCAACTGAACGAGCACTTGCTTGCTTCGTTGAGTGATCTTCAGGCACTGGTCGCCTACCTCCTTGCCGACCAGAACCTGGACCTCACGCAACCCGCGGTCTTGCATGCAGTATTACGCACGATTCATCCGTCAGATGCTGACATCACCGAAGAGTTGATGGGCGCTCCTCGTGAATATTTGGAATCGCGAGACGCGCGCACGCGGGTGGCTATGGCATGGGCAATCGGCGTTCTGATGCGAATAGACGGAAAGTATCCGCAGAACGCTGGCGGCACTCGTAGAGATACGCCTGGCAGCGGGCGACGGAGATATATCGACGCCGCAATCGGCATAAACCCTTTCCAGCTGAACGACCCCAAAAATGAGAGCGATAAGCGCAGCAAGAGCCTCGACGTGTTTCGTGAGGCGTATATCGACCACCTCGTCGAACAACTCACCACCCCGGAAACTCGGGATCGAGTTGTCCGTACTGCGCGGGCGAAAATGCAGGAGTCGGCTGTCCGGGAGCCCACCGCCGATGCTCCGGTCACCCGTCTCCGGCCAGCGACCCCCACCTCCCAAGTGGATGGTTCAGCCGAGGCCGACACGCATGCTTCGGCCCGCGATACAGAAGCGGAAGAAGGCGGGGCAACAAACAAAGCAGGCGCAGAGACCGGGTGGACACGGTATTGGAAGCACCTTGCCGCCTTTGGCGCTGTCATAGCGCTCGTAATCGGCGGAACGATCATCTTCGTCCACCGCGGCTCGGGCAGCGCTCGCCCGAGTGTGGTCGCCGGAGCAACGACCGTGGCGCCGAGTTCGACCGACCAGGCAGCGCCAGGCATCCCGCTCTCCCCGGACCACGTGTGTGAGAACTCGCCTCCGGCGACTGCGGTGGGGCAGGTCAAGGTCGAGATCTGCGTCGAGTACTGGTGCACCGGCGATTTCCACGCCGCGAATGGCGTCGACACGATTCCCGGCCGGGGCCAGATCAAGTTGCGTCCCTTGCTGTTCAATAAATCGCCCTTTGCGGTCGATATTTCGATCTCGCCGAACGCAGCAATCCGTCTACTGGTGGTCACCCCGAAAGATCCGAGCGTCTGGTGGCAGCCTCCGCCAGTCACCTCCCAGGCCGGCGACCGTCCGGTGCCGATCAAATGGAACGGCCAGGATACGTGGGCCGTCCCGCCCAACGCCCCTCATGACGCCGTCCGCATCGACCTGCCCGGCAACATGTACACGTATGACGGGTTCGCCACGTTCTGGGACTTCACCATGCTCGCTCCCGGTGAAACAGCGTTCAAACCGCTGCGCTTCGACGATCAGCACCACGCCATCCAGGAGGGCGATCTGGTATTCAACGTGCCCCTCGACGACCAAAGGGCCAGCACGGCACGGGCGCTGGTGCTCGTCGACCGCAACGACCCCACGAAGATCCTGGCCTCCAGCGACACGACCACCTGGCCGAGGCCGTCGGATCTCAACTCGTTCTGAAACTGTCGTCCGCAGGTGCGATTACGGGTTCAGTCCGCGGAAGCGTACATCGAAGACTACTTCATGAATGGTGGTCCGAGGACGGCGCCTGTATGACACCAGCGTTAAGACATAAGCTAGTCTTTTGCCGTGGCGCCGAATTTCCCGGTCGCTCTAAGATTACTATTTACTTTTTAGAGCAAAAATGTTATAAATAGACGTGGGGGTCATCTCAGGTAGGGAGTCGAATGCATCACGAACGTGGTGCCTCGACTCCTTGCCTGAGATCTCTGGCGCGACCGAAGAGCGCGCTCGCCTATCGAAAGATATGGCGTTCCAATGAGTGACGGCAAGGAGATTGGATGTTTTTGAAAAATGCATCTTCCAGTTATCTGCGCCGGTCCTGCTTGGATTCGCGCATTGGCCTTTATCATGTACGGACCTAGTTCGCTAGTGCCCGCGAGAAAGTTGGCAGCAAATGTCGCTTGTCGGCAGTACAGCTCGCCCGCCGAGGTAGGGATGTCATCCGGGTATGTCGGATCGGTATGGCTCTGCGGGCCGAATCATATTGAGGAGTTTACCGCCGCTGTTGGCCGGCCTGGCGCTGCGCTTCAAGCGACTTACCTGGTTGTACGTGTACGCGACTGGCCGAAAGTCCGTCGTCAGAGCAGATCCGTGTTTGGGTGGTCTCAGTAACGTATTTCGAATATCATTCGATACACGCGCTAGAAGGCTTCCCACGACTACCCCGAGAGATTTCCGGCAGCGCCGGAAATCTCTCGGGGGTTTTCTATCGCGACTGTTTAAAAGATGAGGACAGTTTGGTTGCTATGGATAGACTCGACAGTACGATTGTGTACACTGGAGTGACCGCCCTACTGTTCGCGTTTCTACTCGCGATCATCCAGGTGGCATGGCCCGGAGGTGTGCCACTTGCAGGAAGGGCTCGGGTATTCGGTTATGAAATGACTGCCTACCGTAGACGAAACCGAGATCTATGGGGCCTGCTGCTAGTTGGCTTAGCGTTGCTATTCTACGTGGCTGATTTTGGTAGCAATATACTCGGGAGCGTCGGGGACGCATTTGGGAGGTTGTGGTATCCGGCGAGATACGTGGGCGGAACACTTGAATTCCGTCCAAGTATCGTATTAGCCTGGGCGACGATTGCCCTAGTTCTTCTCCGGGCATTCGCGCTCGTAGTTGCCCGAAGATATCCTGACAAAATTAACGTTTACTCTAGGTCGGCCACCGCAGTTGCCGGGATCTGCCTCGCTGTAGCGGTGGGCTTCGGCGTGTCGGCAGTATTTGAGCTGAATTTATGGCAGACTCTGGTGTTGTATGCTCTCATTGCAGGCATTTACTTCGTCTTGAAGTCGCAGTTTATTTCCGACCTCTTCAGGTTATCGTGGCAGAGACTCATTCTGCTATGGCGCTTCTTGTTGCAAGGAATCGCTCCTCTACTTGCTCGATTGGTATACGTATTTTGGCGCCTTGCCAGAATGATCACGCAAGTACCCCGCATTCTTGAGGGACCCCTGCGGCGGGCTGAGGAGCGTGTGCGAAACCCCGATACACAACCCAGTCGGGCAGCGCAGAAAGCCGAGCAATTGTTGGAGGAAGCTGAAGAAACTGAGCGAAGGGATAACCGATGATGATGGAGGATTTTTTAAAGTGGAGATGATAAAGTGTCGCCATTGCCTGCAAGAGTATCCGTTAACTGAAATTTACGGTTTGCAGCGCTTCGGCATGCACGCTCAAATGATGCGACACTCGGGCCAGGATCTGGAAGGATGGCCCGAAGGAGCTCGGCCGTGGTCTGAGGTTCGTCCCGCTGCGGTCGATACTTCTCGTAGGCGAGTTAGGTTCAAGCGGGCTGACAAATATGCGAACGCCACCAATTTGGGTGGCGGATTCGACCCGTACTGTCCATATGGACATGTTGTGATAGATGCGCTTGCTGACAAGCCTTTCGTCATAACGGTGGCCGGCAACGTCAATGCGGCGAAATCAACGTATCTGCTCGGAACAGCTGCTGAAATCTTCGCAACGGGCAGGTTGGGGCCGGTCGGCATCTCTGCAAGCATCTTGCCGTCACAAGTCGACGCTTTGAGAGCGAAAATCGATCTAGTTTACGGTGAGGGTCAACCATTACCCCCGACCCCCGAGGAGGAGGTCCATGAGGGGTACGTCGCTCGATTGCAGCTTCCAGATGGTACTCGCAGGAGTCTTGCGATGTTTGACGTCTCTGGAGAGGTCATAAGGAATGTTCAGAAGTCGGCGCAAAGCGGGCGTTTCCTATACGAGAGCGATGCGATCATACTACTACTCGATCCGGACGGATTTCCGGACCGAGATGCATTTATGAAACCGATAGTTCCAGGGACAGATTTGGCTGGCCCGCAGCAGGTCTCTACACTTGCGGATGGCATCGAGCAAGTGACTGAGCGCAAGGTGAATATACCGATAATTGTCACTGTGTCGAAAGCTGACAAATTCGGATCTTGGTCAGTCGATGTGCCGCAGCCGAAAACGCTGCAGGAAGTAGACAAGTATCTTCGAGAAGAATCCAAACAGGTGCAAGAATTCCTCATCTCCGAAGGGCTTGAGCCTGTTGTCTCGACAGCTATTGCACGGTTCGGAGAGGAAAAGACTGGTTTCGCGCGAGTGAGTGCTTTGGGTATGGATTACGGCAAGCAGGAATTCGGCGGAACCTTGCGCCCCGATGGCTGTTGGCGCCCGGTGGCTTCCGCGATATCGCTGGGTGGTATGTGATGGTATTAGTTGGACAGGCAATCTATACGTGGTCCAATAAGAATCTCTTCGGACAGTCGGGATTTGGATTCGTTGCAGTATCACCCGGCGTCGAAAGTAGACTGCAATGGCTGGCTCAGGAAACGAGACAACTGACCCTGTTTGAACCTTTAGCTGGGCATCCAGTTGTCGATCCAAAGCTTCAGGAAGCTATTCTGCCGTTCAGGGAAGTAATCGATGGAATAGCGATCACGGGGTACAAGACCTTCCAAGGTGAGGATGGAAAAGGAAGGCCGGGGCGGTATTGTATCCAAATGCTCCTCTCGGACGCTTTCAGTCTTCCTGTGTCCTGCGTCGCTTCGTTAAACCCGCAGCTTCTGGTTCGGCCTCGATCGCTCGATGTTGATTCCGAGCTTGAGCTTCGGGACCTCGATTCAGACGAACTGGTTCCTGTAGCGGCTAGTTACGGCGATGGGGCGCGAGTAGGGGCGCTCATAGCACGGCTAAGAGAGAGCGATTGGAGGTATCTCGATATTTCTGCCGATGAGCTTCCCTATCTGGGCGGTTTGATGGGCCTACTTAGCGAGATATGGGATGTGCATTCCAGCATTGCGGTGCATCAAGTCTATCCTGAGCCGTTGTGGAGGCTCGTAATTCGGGCTGAAACGGATCGAAGCGATGACCGGTATCCGGATGGTATTTCTTCTTCACGACCATTTATCGCTCAGGCCGGTGATGAAGAGTGGATGATTTTGCGCGACCGACTCGGCGCAGCTAAAACGCGTCGGGATCTGGCGGTGGCGTGGGACATGGGGAGTGTCGGCAGTGTGCAGGGGAAGCCGAGGACTGTGGATGGGAATCGGGTCGCATCTGCTATTGAGGCATTTGCTAACGGACGAGGGGCAGAACTGTGCGATATGTTGAATTCGCAGTCTGGAGTTCGCAATTCGCAGTTGCGAGAAGTTGTCCTTGAGTTCCTCGCGAACAATAACCGGCGGATGGTCGCGCGCGACTCCGATACAACAGGCGTTAGCGCGAGTCTTCTCGCCGCTTATGAGGGTGCGTGGGGAAAACGCAATAGGAATTTGTCTAGAATAATACCCGATTCGGCTGTCGAGCTTGCTACCCTTGCCCAAGCAGCCTTGACGCCATCCCTCCTAGAGGAGATTGCCAAGTTAAACCAATCTGCAGACAAAACTAAACACGTGACCCTTTCAGATCCTTCTGTTCAACCGGAACTGTGGCGAGTTATTAACCAACTTTGGTCCCGTGAAGATACCGCAACGGGTATAATTGCCACTTTGCGCCTTTCGGGCGTCACTAACACTAGTCTTATCGGGAAGCTGCTTGAGCTTCCTCGTCAGACGATTCCTTACGATTGGCTGTTTGAAGAAGTAATCCCCGCGACCTTCACCGTGTCACATGGTCTGAAACTCGTTGCCGAGAATTTCGACGAATTCAAGGATTATGCGAATCTTAATCAATATTACTGGAGGATGTTCAGGTTCGACAAGCATGCTATGCGGTTTTGGAGGCGCCTTCGTCGCTAGTTGGATTAGGTGTCGGCCGCCCGCGACTTGCGCAAGGAAACGTTGATTTGGCGTTGCATGTATGCCCGCGTTGAATCGGTACACCGAGAGTTCTGGTTCCGGTCGTAACCCGATACTTGTACTATCGCCGGGTATTCAATGCTGTGGAGGTTAAGCCATGGCGTGACGATCGAGGGGGCACCGATGACGATGAAGGTCGATCCCGACGCGCTACGTGCGTGGGCGAAGTGGCTGGACGGACTGTCCGGCGAAATCGACAGGCTGCGAGACGGATTGACGGAGCCGGCCGAAGCGAGCGACCTGTTCCCCGGTGTTGACCTCGGAGCAAGTATCTACTCGGCCCGCGACCAGGTGAAGGGCGGCTTGACCTTCTTCGCGGCTCGGCCGCAAGAGATGGCCGAGATCGCCAAGGGGGTTGGTGACAAGTACGAGATCACCGACGACGACTTCGCCGCGAAGCTACGTGAGATGGGTGGGCTGAAGTGAGCCCAGAGCCGGGCCGTCCGACGCTGAAGATCTCCGATGTCGAGAAGTGGAAGCCGGACGTGCTCGGCTTGTGCGCAACACAATTCGACAAGGTTGTCACCAAGGGTGATCAACTGCTCCAGTCCATGCTGACGACGCAAGATGACCTCGCCGAGTCGTGGAAGGGCGCCGGGGCCGATGCAGCCGCGTCGCGGGTGACGAGCGAGAAGACCGCGGGCAGCCACCTGATGGAGAAGATCGCCGGGCTCAAGACCGCCTTCACCACGCAGCAGACGGAATTGGCACACGCCAGGCAGTTCGTGATCGACAAGCGAAACCTGATCGTAGGCATGGGCTTTGAGGTCGCCGACGACGGCACAGTGACCGCGGAGGCCAAGCGAAAGGCAATCCAAGCTGCGGCCGGCAACTCGCAGCAGGAACCCGCCAACGTGACTATGGCAACGCTGCAGGTGGGTTACGAAGCCCAGCAGCAACATGTTGCGATGCTGGGCGCCCTGCAGCACGCCGAGAACACTGCCGTCGGTGCAAAGGCGGCGATCGACATCGCGAACCAGACGCTCAACCATGTCGCCATGTACGAGCTGCCGCCCAAGCAGATTCGCGCGATGTTCCCAGGCCTGACCCATCCAGATACTGCGAAACCAGGTGAGCTGCCGCCCGTGCTTGGCGGCGCGTTGCAGCTGGAGCAAGGCATCCCGATCACGGTGACAAACGCTGACGGCTCGACGACCACCACCACGCCGAATCCGGACGGGACGCTCACCGTTTCGACGTCGGTGCAGCAGCCGGATGGCTCCACTGTCATGACCGAAACCACGGGGAAGCAGCCGCCGATCACCACGGTCACGACGAAGCCCGACAGCGCTGGCATCACCAGCGTCACGGTGACAGCCGCGGACGGCAAGTCGCAGCAGTTCCAGAAGGTGCCCGAGGGCAACGGTAAGACCAGCACGTACGCCGTCAACGCCGACGGCTCGCGCGGGACGAAGGTGTCTGAGTCGTATCCGCAGAACGGCGGCACGACGACGGACCGCTTCGGGCCGGGTGGTGTCATCGAACGCCAGTGGCAACGCCCAGACGGCTTCCGCGCGTTCGAACAGTACGTCCCTGGCCCGGATGGACAGCCCAAACTGGCCGGCACGGCCAATTCGGCTGGCATGCGCTCGGTTATGAATCCCGATGGCACGATCACGACTACCGACGCGCAGGGCAAGACGGCGCAGACGGCCCAGCTGGCTGATGGTCGGATCGTCACCAAGTTCCCCGATGGCTCGGTACTCCAATATGACCCGAACCAAGCGCCCGCCGGAGCGCCCAAGCAGACGATTTGGGACAACACCAAGCTTTGGGCGGGTACAGAGTGGAACAGCTTGTACGGTTCGAGCAAGGACACCGTGATTCAGCATCCGCTCGCGACGGGGTTCGCCGGAATGACTGCAGGGTCGGCTCCTTTCGCCGAGGCAGCTGGCAACTCGTTGGCCGCCCAGGCGCAGGCGGCGATGGCGGATTCGCAGGCATCGCAGGCCCGAGCACTTCAGTTGCTGGATTCCGGGACGCCGGGCGCCGGGCACGCGTTTGTCGGGGCGATGGACTCCGCCACCGACGCAGCCAGCAAAGCCCAGCTGAGCCAGTTGCTCAAGTCCGACGGGAAGATGCTTGGCGGTGTCCCGTTGGGCGCGGCGGTCAATATCTACACGAACTATGACGACTGGAGTCACGGCAAACCTTTGGACGAGGCGGCAGCCAACGCAGCCGGCGGGACGGCAGGTGGCTGGGCTGGCGGCCTTGCCGGAGCGGAAGCCGGGGCATGGGCTTGCTCAGCGGCCGGGCCGATCGGGTCAGCCTTTTGTGCTGGCGCCGGAGCTGCACTGGGTGGCTTTTTCGGCGGCTCGTTCGGTGCATGGGCCGCTGAACAGCCCTTCAAGTAGCCTGACGCAGGAATCGAACCAGGAGGATGCCGGTTGTCCGCGAACACGAGGATCCAATCACCGCTACTTCCGTGGCCGAGCGAATGGGGCCCGCAGCGTCCTCCGGCCAAACTGCTGCTCGTGCTGGGCTTCTTTAGTTTGTGTTTCCTGATCGCAATCCCCTACGCTATCGACTTCGCAACCCATGGAGACACGCTGAGGGCGTTCTATGGCGTGCTTGGTGGGGTCGTGGCGGCGAGCTTCGTGTTGATGCTGTTGCCCAGTTTGCGCGTCCGGCGAAAGAGCCTGCCGGCCAACCTGCACGTCGGCCCGAGCGGACTGTTGATCGAGGTCAAATCTTCGTGGCGCCCGGTCATGATGCTTTGGCTCGTGACAGGCGCGATCTTCCTGGTCGTCCGCGGAGCGCTGTTTGTGCGTCACCTTTCGAGCGATGACGACGGGGCCGGCTCGGCGATAGATGTCGGAGGGATCGTCATCGTCGCCGTCGTGCTGGCGGTGATCGCGTTCCTCGTGTTCTTTCTGTTTGGTCGTCATCGTCGGTACAACGTCGTTCTGTCCCCGGGCGGGATATCGCAGGGCATGGGCCGTACGGTCCGGACGTTGTCGTGGGACCAGGTCGGTGCGGTGCTGCCAGACATAGTGAACAACGCTCATACGGTGCGCACCTACCCCACGGCAGGTGCACGAGTTGATGTTGAGAACGGACGCGGGTTTCTCGACCGCCTGCAGCAAGGTTTGCTGGAGCAATCCATCGACGTCGCCGCGTGGACACTGGCATTGGACCCGTCGCTTCTGCTGTATCTGATCCGCTACTACTGGCAGCATCCCGAAGCACGCGATGAGTTGACGTCGGATGCAGTCGTTGATCGGATGCGCCGCGGCGAATTGCTCACCGGCGCAACGCAGTAGTGACGTAACCAATGCGCTCACTGAGGAGCCAGCGGTGGCCGTCATGCCCATAGTCCCGCGCATGGAAGGTGCGGCAGATCGCGGCAGACCTTGTCGTCGATCGTGACGGTAAGACCTGAACAGTGTTGCGTTAGCTCCCGTGCCACATCGCGGGCTTGTTCCGCGCTCGCCTGGTAGTCGACTGTGAGGGCACCGGATTCGATACGGATATGGCGCTGGCGCCGGCTCCCGTAGGTGGCTGGCATCGGGCATCACGCTCCGCACCGTCGATGTGTGTCGGCATTGGTCGGCGCGGCGCTGGCGGTCGCAGCGCCAGCCCCGTACCGGGCGCCGTTCGGCGTCCGTTCTGCCGCACCACGGTCTAGCGCCCTTAGCAGGGCGGCTCGGCTCGCTGCAGCTTCAAATTCCGGTTCGACGGCGGCGCCCGAGTGAGTGATAGTGGCCGACTGCATGTTCGGGACCTCGGTTCGTAGCGGGATCAGCGGTGCGCCCGACACCGGGGGCTTTCGCCGTCAGTTCACTTGCCTCTCAAGCGAACTGGCGCGCCATTGGAGGAGAGAGGGGCGTCACCCCGGTGTCGGGTGCGGTCACGACGATATGGCGTAATGGCGGCGCTTTCGCCCGCAAATACCCACCTCCTTTTGAATATACGGAAACCGGTATATGGTCCGCTGTGTGGCTAAACTCGTTGCCCGGCAATGGGTTTGCTTTCGCGCAACTTCCCGAGATGCATTTCATTTTGAGGACGGGGATCGGCCGTGCACATGACAACTGGTGAAGTGATCCGGCGCATTCGCAAGTCCATCGGGATGACCCAGTCGGAACTCGCCGCCCTGATTCACGTCACGCAGCCGGGGATTTCCCAGCTCGAACACGACGGACCTGCCATTCACGATGTCCGAACGTTGCGCCGCGTAGCTCGTGCGCTGGGCGTGCCACTTGACATACTGGTGGTGGAGGACGAAGAGGAGGCGGCCGTGAAGCGACGCGAGTTCTTCAGAGTAGGCGCCCTCGGCGCTGGCAGCATGGCGGTGGTAGGCGCAGGAACGTCGCGGGCCGCCGCGGACTCGGCTTCTAGATCGACGCTTAAGGTGGGAGCGGCCGATGTGTCCGCGCTTTCCGACAGCGTGAACCAGATCCATGACCTCGATCTCGTTATCGGTGGCGATCGTCTGCGTGCGGTGGCGGCCGGGCAAGTCCGCTACGCACAGCATCTGCTGAATGTGGGCAGCTACAGCGACGCCGTCGGGAGCGATCTGGCAAGCGTGACCGCTGAAATGATGGTGGCGGCAGGCTGGGTGCACTACGACTCCGGAGATCCGGACAGTGCCGGCCGGTACTACGCAGAAGCTGCTCAAACCGCCACAGCGGCCGACGATGGCGTCGCTGCTGCACATGCCCTGGGCAACGCGAGCCACCTCATGGTCAATCGGTTCGGCTCAAACACAGCTCCCGATCAACGAGCGACCCAGTATGCACAGGCTGCTTCGCGGGCTGCGCTTAAGGCAGGTGGCCCCAAGCTACGGGCACTGATGGCGCTACGTGAGGCCGAAGCTCATGGTGCCCGCGGTGACAGGGCCGAAATAACGAAGGCGATCGGGAGGGCCTTTCGAGCCTACGAATCGACCCGAGGCTACGACCCTGATTGGGTATACCTGCCCGAAGCCGAGATGAGCGGGGTGTCGGGCAAGGCATATATGCGTCTCGGCGACCATGCGGCCGCCACGACACATCTGCGAGATGCGATCGAGCGGTCGGCCGCGTGGCCGCGGGAGCGCGCGTCATGGCAGCTGCATTTGGCACACAGCCTAATTCAGGACGGCGACGTCTCGCAGGCATGTTCGGTGCTCACCGGCACGTTACCGACGATCGCGGATCTGGGCTCTGCCCGGCTACAGAAGCGTCTGGATGAGGCCGCCCAAGCACTGCGGCCCTACGCGAAGGTGCCCGAGGCCCGGGAGTTCCTTGGGAGATGGACTGCCCGAGCGTAAGTGGCCTGCTCCTCTTCGCGAGCTTTAGTCGGACGGTACCGACACTGTGATGTCTCCGCCCGATCGGCCGACAATTTTCGCGTCGCCCACCTTGGCCGGGAAGTCTCGGAAGTTGTTGTAGCCGTGGCGGTTTCCATCGAAGGTCGGGTCAAGCGCCAGCATCTTGCTCTTGATGGCGCTGGCAGTCGGGGTGTCGGTCATGATCTGCGAAACCGCTTCGGCGAGTATTTGTTTGGCTTGGTGCACGCTCCCCGCCGAGCTTTGTGCCTTCGCCTTGTCGGGCGGCAGATACGCCCGGCTCACCCTGACGCAGCACTTTGCTAGCAACCAGATCGATAGCCGCGCCGGTCATTTCGTACATCACTTGCAATGAGGATGCGCGGCACTCGCGACTTCGGTCCGGCACCAGTCCAGGCCGGTGGCGGCTTCGAATAGCCATACGGATTGTCCCGAGGGCTGAAGCGTGATTGCGTACGAACGCTCGATGAATTTTGTCCGTTATGGGACGCTCCGCTGGTGGCTCGACTGCTCTTTGCTGAATGCGTCCGATCGCTTTGCAGGTTGTGTCGGCGGGCCGCCTCTCAACGTCTGCTGAGGGCTGGGGAAGGAGCGTTGATGTCGCGCGGTTTGTGGGCCGGTGTCGATGCTGGGAAGTTCCATCATCACTGCGTGGTGGTCGACGGCGAGGGCAAGGAACTGCTATCGAAGCGGGTTGCCAACACCGAGCAGGAGCTGCGTGAACTGATCAAGACAGTGATCGGCCTCGACGGCGGTGCGGGACTGACCTGGGCGACCGATCAAAGCCGCGGCGGCGCTGCTCTTCTCATCGCGGTGCTCCTGGACTGCGGTCAGCGGGTGATCTACCTTCCGTCGGGCAGCTTTCATCACGCCGCTGCGGCGTTGCCTGGGGAAAACAAGACAGATGCGCGGGACGCGTACATCATCGCCAACCACACTCGGACGCGTACCGACCTGCGGCCGTTACAGTCAGCCGACGAGATCGCTGTTCAGGTACGACTGTTGTCGGCGCGGCGCCGACAGTTGGTCGCCGACAAGACGAAAGCGCTGAATCGGCTTCAGGGGACATTGCTGGAGTACTCCCCAGCCCTGGGCGCCGCCTTCGACTACGCCCACTCCCAAGGCGCCTTGCTGCTCCTCACCATGTACCCGACCCCGGAGGCCATCCGGGCAGCCGGACCCGCCGAAATCGAAAGGGATCTTCGACGTGCCGGCGCCCGCCGCAGTGCCCAGCTCGCCGCGCGCGCAACAGAAGCAGCCGCCGATCAATCGATCCGCCTCCCCGGCGAGCAACTCGCCGCGGCGATCGCGGTCGAACTCGCTCAGACCACTCTCAACCTGTTCGCCGCCGTCGCCACAATCGAAAAGTCCATCAGGGCAGCGTTCCTCAAACATCGGCACGCGGAAATCCTGCTGAGCATGCCGGGCCTCGGGCAAACACTGGGCGCCGAGCTGCTGGCTGCGACAGGCGGCAACATGCAGATGTACGTGACCGCCAACCGGTTCGCCAGTGTCTGTGGTCTGGCACCCGTTGCACGCGACTCCGGGAGAATCACCCAGAACCACAGACGCCCAAAGCGATTCGATCGACGGCTTCTGCGCGTGTGCTACCTGTCCGCCTATCGGGCGATCCGTGACGACGACAGAGCCCGAAAGTATTACGACCGGAAACGGTCCGAAGGAAAGACTCACATCCAAGCCATCCTGGCGCTTGCCCGCCGACGCTCTGACGTACTCTGGGCAATGCTGCGCGACAACCAGCTCTACCAGCCACTGGCACGGACCGAACGGCCCTCCATACATCCAGAGGGCCCTGCTACGCCTCGTCCTCGATGAACGTAGCGACCCGCAGGAGCGTCGAGTCGAGCGCACGCACCACATGGAGCAACTCGATAGCGTCCAAGCGCCGCTCGCCAGATTCGTACTTGCTGACGAAGGATTGAGGCATGTCGAGCCGCTCCGCGACCTGCACCTGTGTCAGCCCAGCTTCCCGCCGCAACTGCCGCAGGAAGCCGCATAACCGCTGGTACTCGGCCGAATATATCGACTTTTCCACAAGGCCAACCGCACCTTGCGAAAGCGAATATCCCAATTTAGGATATTGCGCAGCTTGGCCATTTCGGTCCAGGCGTTCCGGGGTGGCGGGAGGTGAACCATGGGCGGCGACGGCGACTAAACGGCTGGCAATGGCCAAATGCGAGGGCCGCAACGGTCCATGTTCCGTTGCGGCCCTTCGCTTTTAGCGTTGGCATGACAATCCTGTATTGCTACAATGTAGGTAAGCTATGCAGGATCATCTTGAGCGCATCAACAAACTGCAGACCATCATCGTCGCGATCGTTGTGGCGGGTGGCGGTGTGGCGCTCATGATCTTCGGCAAGCAACTGCCGTCGATACCAAATCTGTTGTGGCTCAATTTCTTTCCTTGGAGCGAGGTCGGCGGCACCCTGCTCGTGGCCGGCGTGCTCGGCCTCGGCATCGACTACTTCACGGGGAAGGACCGCGATCAGCGGGACACCGCTCGGCTGAAGCGGGTTCTCGCGGACTCTGCTCCAGCCATGCGCGACGCAGTCATCGACGGATTCGCCTTCGGCAACCAGGATCTGGCCCGCGTCGCCAGCCCGGAGACGCTCGACGACATCATCCGAAATAGTTTGGCGCTCAGGCTCGGTGACGCCACCTTCGCCGACGAGGTCTACCAAGATGTTCGGGACCAAGCAGTGCGTGCCCCCGAACGCTGGCACGACGCCACCGTCGAGATTCGACTGACACCGCTTTCTGATGTAGATGGGGCGAACCCTGATGCTCATGCTGAGTCGGCCGACTCAAATCTGTTCGGCGTCAGCGTGCGCTGGGAGTACACGGTGGTGCCGAAACATCACAGCCGGCACTTCGCTGTCGTCGCCAACCGCCGTGAATACCTCGACCTGACGAACGGTCACGACGGCACCTCGGCATGGGTGCTTGTTCCGAAGCCTGGGGTCGATCCCACCAAGCCCGCGGCGTTCGAGCTGGTTCAGTTCAGTGTCGACGGTAACGACCGACCGATCCGCCGCGCCGCGCGTAAAGGAGGGCAGGTGTACAGCGTGGACCTCGGCCTCGATGCGAGGCAGGCCGAGGAGCTGGTGACTGTTGCCTACACCTACCGGACCGTCACCGAGCAGCGAGGCAATCTGCTCTACATCGACATTGAGCAGCCCACTCGCGGTATCACGGTCGAGCTCGACTACAGCGAATGTGACATCGAACGCGTCCGGGTCTTGGACTTCATCGCCAGCAGCCGCACCGCCCGGATCGAACGCAGCCCCGCCTCGGTGCCAGGTAAGACGGTCAGGGTCGGATTCGACGGGTGGGCCTTTCCCAGAAGCGGCGTCGGGTTCGTATGGACGCTCAATCAGGACCCCAGCGGAAGCACTGGCCGCACTTCCGAGTTAACTAAGACTTTCGTCGACGAGGGAAGTGGGCGACGATGAAAACTATCGAACGACACTGCCACGTTGTCATGACCGCGGTTTTGCCCCGGAGACAACATCCGGCTCGTTTCTACAACGAGCTTTCCGCCATTTAGGTGCCTGCTTGGTTCCCAGCGCTAACATGCTGAACCGGCCCTGGCCACGCTTGGCAGATCTTGTCGGCCAGCACTTCGGACCGAGCTTCGATGTCGTCCTCAGTCCAAGCCTTCTCATGCCCGTTGAGGAGTTCTTTCGTGAGGGCGAGCAGGCTGTATTGGTTCAGCAGCGAGTATTTTCCTCGTTGGGCGTGTTTGCCAGTCGGCGCAGTCAGTTTCGCCTCATCGTCGGTCCACGGCCGGTTCGACAAGCCACCGTTGAGACTTTGAGTGGTGAGTGTCAGGTTACCCAGACTATCCACCAGGCGGTCGCGGTCACGGGCTGCCGCCTCGTTCAGTGGCGGCTGCTCGTCCCAATGCTGTTTCCACTTCCTTGGCATGACGTGCTCGACCTGCAGATCGCCGTGGACTGTGACGGTCTCGTTCCGCTCAGTGCGGAGTAACGCTTCGACGGCCAGCAGCACTACCCGAAGTCGGTTCTGCTTGACCCGGCCATAAAGACGTAGTCCTGGCAGATCGGTCTTGATTTCCTCATCGGTCGGCCACCGCCGTGACTCGGCTTGCTGCTCCGACAAGAAGCGCTGCAGGGAGGCACCGACGGATTTCGGCGCCTCGCCGTCGAGCTTCGCGAGGGCGGACACCATCAGCCTGTTGATATCACTGCTGGGGAGGCGAAGCAGCGTACGTCGAACGACCCAGCTTTCGAGGCATGAAAGTGCGAGCGCGACTTGGTCTTCGGGAATGTCATGGTTGTCGGAGACGAGCCACATCAGCAGCGGTGTCGTCGCTGCCAGTTCGAACTCCTGGATCACCCGGTCGTAGAACCGGCCGACTGGATCGGTCGTCGGGCGGGTGGCGAATGAACGAAACGTACTGGCGTCACTGGCGAGTGCGGTCAAGAACCGCTCGGCCTCGGCCACCGTCTTGGTATGTGGATCGGCGTACTCGGTGAAGATGCGGAAGGTGTCGTTGATCAGGACCTCGCGGCGGGTCCGCATGGTTAGCCAGTACTGCAAGAAGATGTCGATGCGCGAACGGTTGTGCCGGCCCTGCGCGATCTCTTCACGCCACCAGTCGTCATCGAACTCCAGCCAGAAGCGATCAGGCCAACTGTCGATGTCGGCATGAAGCTTCTCTCCGCGTTGGAACACCCAGTTCTTAATCAGGTCGGCCTTCAGTAGCGGAGTGCCGCGGTCGTTGAGCGTCTCGAAGATCAGCTGGTCGTCGTCATGCCCGGACAAGTTGATCGCCACAACCATCAGCCGGAACTGCAGCACATCCGTGAGCGCCTTCGCTCGTTGCAGGCTCGGATTGCTAGCACCGGCAGACCCACCATCATCGATCCAGTCTTCAATCTGCCGGCGAAAGAAGTTGTGCGCTTCCACGATTCGATGTTCCTGAAACTTGTCGGCCGCCTTGGCGGTCATTGCCGCTGTGAACGCCGCGTGGTCAACCCGAGACGGTCGCAGTTTCAGGTGCTCCGCCTTGTCCTGAAACCGCCTGGCGGGGTTGACCGTCAACTCATCAAGCGCCTCGGCCTGATCTTCGTAGCCGCGGCCGATGAACACCTTTTTGGCCGCGTCCAATAGCAACAGCAGCGTGGTCGTGCGCTGTTGGCCGTCGATCACGCCGTACCGTGTGACGTCACCGGTGATGGCCGGCCGAGCCTTGAAGACGATAGCACCGAGGAAGTGCGCGCTCACCGCGGCGAGCGCGTCCTCATCGCTTCCGGCCGCGACTACCTGCTCGGCGACACGAACGACGTCTTGCCACAACGGCTCCCACTGATCTTCCTCCGACCAGACATACGGTCGCTGGAAGACCGGGATCTCGTAATGCACCCTTCCGTCGAACAGTGCTCGCGGTGACAGCGCATCAGCTTTCATCTGGTCCGAACTCCTCGCATCAACCGTGTCCCTCCGGGGCGAATCAAGCATAGGAGAGCCGACCGACAGCATGCTCCCGAACCGACTTGGCCCTGAGCAGTTGGTAGTCGAGTAACGGTTCATTTCACGGTGGCGACACTACGACCAGATAGGCGCCCGCCTGGCTGCGATGGCCGCGGCGACGGACTCGGAGGCAATCTGTGTCAGGCAATAGCGAACGCATACTTCTCGGCTCCAATAATGGAGATCGAGCGACGTTGTTCTTCGACGGCCGTGTCAAAGTCTGGTCAACGACGCACCTTTGGACAGTCATGGACCGCTACCGCCATAACGCTCTCGGCGAGACGGTCCTGCTCGGAATCGGCCGCGAGCTCACAATCCCGGGGCCGACTGACGGACAAGAAGTCCCGAAATTCGAGGTAACCCTCGATGCGAAGGAAGGGCACAATGTCGCCGCGACCATCGCCGGAGACAACGGCACCGTCGTCCAGTTCTTTCACGACGGCACCATCGCTGTCGGCAACGACGGCAGGGACATCGATGAGGTGCGCAACCTCCGGCGAGAAGCGACTCGCGATCGAAAGCGGAACGGCATCGGGGGATCCGTCACCGTCACCTTCACCGGCAACTACCGTCCCCGTAATCTTCGTGAAGCTGACCACTACATCGAGATACCCGAGCGGACTTCTCCGCCATCGTTCCGGCTCTATTCTGACGAGTTCGAGATCCGCTGAACACGTTGATACAGCTCCCCGCCGCAGTGGAGCGGCATGTTGGACGTACTGCAGGCCCATGGCGACCCAGTTTCTTTCCACCGACCAGTCCACCAGCGGAACTGCCTCGCTCTGACGGGAGCCACGGCCGAGTCAGCGCTACCGGCGACAACTCGGCCGTGGCGACCTTCCTGCATCTCGACTTCGTCATGTAAAACGTCACGCGGGATGTCGGATGGTTTTGCTGGTGTGGGTCACCTTCAGCTCTTCTCGAAGCCCGAGCTAGGATCGAACTTCAGAACGCGGGCGTTCTCACTGAGCGTGCGGACCTCGGACTCATCGAATCCTTCAGATTTGATGGCTTGGATGTCGATGGTGATCTCCAACCGAGCCCCCGCTCCAGCGAGTCGGTCGATGACCTCGCGCGTCACGTTCCCGATATCGCGTGAGTAGCGGTCGGGGTCGATCTTTACGGAGCCGAAGAAGCGATCTAGCACTGCTTCAGGTGCCGACTCCGCAGGTGCCAACTCGTCACCGCCCAGTTCAGCCGTGCCTGTCTCGGTGACGTCGCCCTGACCATCACTTCCGGTTGTTTCACGCACCACGACTTGCGCAGCTTTACGGTCTGCGTCGAGCTGCTCCTGTGCTCGCTTCGCGTCGAGGAGCAGTGTGCTGTCAGTGATCTGGATGGCCGCTTTCGGGTCGGGAGGAAGGACCAGCCCCCGGTAGCGCCCGGTCTCAGCGTCCTTGCCGACGGCGATCCCGAAGCATTCACTATCAACCAGGACTGTCGTGAGCGCCTGCTGGATGGCGGTGTCGAGAACTTCACGGCGCACGAGTCGGGGCATGTAGGTGTAGCGAGTGAAATAGCCCCACAGTTCGCCGACGGTAATTTCTCCGGCCTCGTCCCACAAGGCAGCGAGTTCCTGGTGCAGAGTGGCGCCTAGGATCGGCGCACCGAAATCAGTGATGAGTTGGTCTTCGCGACCGAGCTTGACGGCTACCCGTTCGGCGAGGGATCGGCCACCGGAGTCGGGCACCTTGTCAGCAACGAGCTCGAACGGCTTAGTGGGGTCGAACTGCTCGGGGTAGAGAGCCCAGACGAAGGTGTCGCGGATGCGATCAGAGACTGTTTGGTCGAGCCGTCCCACCCAGTCATCGGTCTGCCGGCGCTGCTGGGCAGACAAATTGAGGCTGTCACTGGTGGATTGCACCCGCTTCCAGCCAAGGTAGCTGCGGGTTGCTGCTTCCAGGTTTTCCACCTCGCTCTTGTCAGCGACGAGGAACACCAGCGCATTGCGATGAGTGCGCTGGCTGGCTCCCTTGGTTTCAAGCGCTCCGCGCACCCATTGATGGGTGGCCGAGTCCGCGCCGTCCTGCTTGCGGCGGGTGTGCCTGGGATGTGCGATGACGAGGCGGGTTTCTTCAAGGTCGGGGATGTCGGCGCTGGACGCCGGTGCAACGTGCACGCGGTCGAATACTCCTCGGGAACGCTCCTCGCTCTGAAGCCGTCGCGCGATCTCGTTCCAGACCGTCTCGACGTCCTCGCGGAGCCGTTCGGCGTAGTCGTTGGCAGTCTTGGTGACTGACGGCTGAGTATCGAACCAGTAGTGGCCCTGCTCCTCGTAGAAGTAGGTCGACCGCTGAGCGAGCAGCTCTATCGCGCTACCGAAATTGCCTAGCGTATCGCCCGGCACCGCAATGCCGAGCCATACGTATTGCTTGTCCAATCCCTTGCGAGTGCTCTTGATTCGTGGGGCAGCACCCATGAAGATCGTCCGCGCGATCCGCTGAGTCACGAACCGCTGGCCCAAATTTGGCCGGTCGAGGTCGATCTGCTGAGCGGTTGATCCCGGGCCGTCAATGTCAGAATCGATGATCGGCTTCCACTGTTCTTCCAAGTACTGAGTCAGATCAGTGTTCACCGTTGTGGCATCTAATGGCACATTGCCAGGCAGGATGAGTGGCGAAGCGTCGTTTGACGCCCACAGCTCATGCACAATCGAAGACATGAGCTTTAGCACGCCACGGGTGCGCTGGAACCGCTCCAACGTCGACCAATCCTCATATAGCCGATCCAGCAGCTCTGGGTGCAGCGGGTAGGAGGCGCGGATGCGCTTCTCGTAGTCATCGCTAGGCGACGCCGCATCGCGCGGGAACAGGGCCGTGTTGTTGCGGTACAGGGTGACGAAGCTTCGCGCGACCGCCGATATTGTGGTGAGACCTTCGGCGTTCGGCGGCTGGAATAGGCGGCGACGGACGATCTCGAATGACTCGTCCTTGCTGGATGGCCGCCATTGGTCTGCGACCCGGCGGATCACGTTCTGGAGACGTTCGAGGGCAAGCTGTCCATTGGCACCGCCGATCTCGATATCCGCCCCGTGCCCGTCATTGCCGGTGTCGGATGCTGGGATCGAGACGACGAGCATCGCGCCGGGTACCGACCGCACGATCTCGGTTAGAGACTGGGCAAAGGTGAATTGCGTCTCAAACGAGCCTGACGGTAGCTCCTTATCGGTCACGAGCTGGCGCGCGTAGGCTACCCATTCGTCGATCAAGATCAACGCGGGGGCGTACTTGTCGATCAAGGTGCGCAGGGCCGAACCAGGATTGGTGCCCGCACGGTCCGCATCAGCGACAATCTCGTAGGCCTCCCGACCCCCGAGTTGCCACGCGAGCTCACCCCAGAGGGTGCGAACCTCAGTACCATCGTCCTTGACCAGCGGCGACCCTGCTTGCAAGTAGGTACCGACGAGAGCAACACGCTTGACCCCGAGCGTGTCGAGATTGGGATTGCCATTCGAGGCTACTAGCTCTTGCAGCTCTTGCGGCAACGACCGTGCCGGCGTGCCGCTGAATAGGTGGTACAGCGCGAGCATCGAGTGGGTTTTGCCGCCACCGAAGTTGGTCTGGAGGTTCACCACTGGACTCGCGTTCCCGTCCCCGTTGAGGCGGCGCAACGCGCGGGAGAGCAGATCTCGCAGCCCCTCGGTGAGGTAGGTGCGGGTGAAGAACTCCACCGGGTCGCCGTATTCCGGGCTGGTCGCCTGCCCGGTGTGCACCAGGTACAGGTCAGCGGCGAACTCCGATGCCGTGAACTCTCCGCGCGCCACATCCTGATGCGGGCGGATCACCTCTCGCCAGGGCTTCAGCCCCGAGCTGGGTTCCAAGGACACCTTGGTGCGCTTAACCTGCTTGCGCGTCTGATCTTCGAACACAGTGCGCTGTAGATCGATCCGCAGTTTGCGGACATCTTCCGCAGAGTCGACCGCCCCGACCGCATGCAGTAGTCGCTCAATCGTGTCCAGTGTTCGCGCAGCGTCGTCGGAACTGAACGGCTCGTTGTGGGCCCACAGGTTCCGGCTCTCTCGCAGCTCGGACGCGAACCCCTGCTGAGCACGGGATAGCACGTCCTTGAAGTGATAGCCCTGCTCGGTTATCGCGCGAAGCTGCACCTGCACGTCATGTTTGGCGAATGTCCGCAGTGGACCGCCGCGCCGGCGGGCGTCTTCCTCGGCCCACTTCGTGGGCCACTCGCTAGAACCCTGGGCCCGAGTCATCACCTCGTCGACCACATCCTGCAGACCCTCCGCGAGCAGGTCAAACGCCTTTCCCACGCGGTCTCGGTTATTCATCGCCATGTCATCTCCCAAAGACTGTGCTCAATGTTGCAGCCACAACCTGCGAGTGGCAAGCAAGGATGCGTGGACGCGGCGGTTCGGACGAGTCTGCCAGGCGACCGCGCAGGCAAGAGCGACTTCTTGGCCCAGATACCTGCTTGTGCTCCACGTCCCATCGCAAACCAGTCATTCGTCTTCGTCTTCGTCGAAGTCGAATGCCTGCTGTGCGGACCGTGGTGCGGAGCCGATCTTGCGCGCTTGCTCGTTGACGTCACCCCACGCGCTGACCAACCCGTTAAACAAAATCGCGTCCTTGGCGTCCTTCTTCTTCTCAGCCTCGTGGAAAAGTAGGAAGCCCAGCTCTTTCACCGCATCCAGGTTCGCGCGGGTCTGGACGCTTGGCAGCAGCTCGGCCACCTTGTCTGCGCCGTCCTTCGCCATCACAGCTGCGAGCCGTACCGTCGCCTCCCACACGCTCACGCGGTCATCGGCAGCGGGGTCCCACGCGCCATCAAGTTGAGCTGGCGGCAGCAATCGCGCCTTGCCGCCTTTGGCCTCGAAGATGCCACCACGTTCCAACGCACCGATCGAGGTATCGGACGAGCGCGCCAGCTGGTCTGCGATCCCCGCGCTCTCCTGCCCCCAGCCGTACTGGCGGTACCACTTCACCGCGAAGCGAGTATCGGGGTCGAAGTCTGACTCTTGCTCACCAAGGACCTCATCGAGTGTGGCATTGATGAGCAGAAGCGCGTCTTTAATGCTCATGTCGGACCCGTCGGCTTCACGAACTCGCGAGTAACGGGAGAACACTGCGATACCGGGGCCGATCGCGGCTTGAGCTAGATCAACCGGAGCCACGTCGCCTGACAGGAGGTCACGCAGCGCACCCGGAAGCTCCGCTTTGAGTGAAGCGATAAAGGCACGACGTGTAGTCGCGGCTGCATCCTCCGGGCGCGGGCGGCATGCTAGAACGATTGAGGAGGCGAGCGCATTCGTCCCAACGCTGAGCATCCGTCCGCTGCGCTCGCTGCGCATCGGCCACGTAGCCGTGACCTCCCAACCCGAGCCGATCAGGCCGTCCAAGAGCGTGTGCCAACCCGTGGACGCGGTACCGACGTCGCGAGTGTCCTGCTGCTTATACGCGTAGTAGACAGTTATCGGTACATTTCGGTTCGCGCCATGCCTGATCTCCGAGAAGACACGATTGAATCCGTCCACGAAGAACTTGGCTGCAAGCTTCTTGCCAGCATGTCGATACTGGCTTGCCACAAGTTCTTCCGCCTTCGGTGTCAACAACGTACCGAGAGTTTTTCGGTGTACGTCGCCGAGTGAGCGCCTAAGCCAGACATAGAAGAAGTCCGATAAGTCAGAGTACGAGATGTTGTCATAGTATGGCGGGTCGGTTGAGACGACGACGCCGTCGTATCCTCGTCGTGCCGCATCCGCTTGAAGTACGCATCCTGGCAGCTCGGCGGGGGCTGGCATCGCGCCGATGCCAGCTGCAACCCAGTTCACATGCGAGAGAAAGTTGCCGACCGAATCCGAAAAGGGGTTGATTTCGGCATAGTCCCATGCCATAGGAATCGATTGACGTGCGAACGTGTCGCGTACGCCTTCGATCGTGTTTATCCAGCTGCAAGAAGTCGACGACCAGTCGGCCAGCTTACTGATCGCGAAGGATAAGTACGTTGCTACTGCGTCCCCGTAGGCGATGGCACCATTTCCGCCTTCTTCAAGCCGCGCGCCATCAACCATTTGTGCCGACTTCGCATCGCTGATTACTCGTTCACGTACTTCCGCGATCAAGTCGCTGAGCGTGATCAGCACCGTCAGTTGCCGGTTAGTGAATAGGTCTGAGAATCGAGTAAGCCCGTAGGGCGGCGTCCAGATATTTCTCGGATCGTAGGGCAACTCCTGATCCGGGGCATCGAGCGGTCGAGGAACCTGGGCCGCTAGCACGTGCTCTTCGCTCGGAGGCAGGTATAGACGGCCTCGGTTGCCTTCGGCCACAACCGCGATCAGATGTGCTCCAAGCCGGCCCGCCGATCCCTCGGCCTTGATGTAATCAGCTGATATCGGCGTCCCGTCTACGATGCTCACTGCTCCACGACCCACGCGGGTACCGTCGTTCTCCCCCTTTGGGCCATCGACACCTCGACGAACGTCGTACACAACACGACCTTCAACGACAGATGGAACGATATACGCTTCCTTGCCCTTTTTTTTGCTCAGCCACCAAGTCGCCGCTATCGGCACATCGACGGGGTTCGCGGGGTTGGGATTTCGTACGGTTCGAGCCCAGATCCATGCTATGACATTATGTTCCGTTCCTCCCGGTGCTACGGCCTTAGGATAAACGCCAGCCAGCCTGTGCTCTGCCTCATCGCGCATCCACTGCCCGTACATACGGACGTCTTCCGCCAAGCCTTCAGCCCGTTGCCAAGGCGTTGTTCGACTGCTCACGCAGGGATTGATCGGTGGCCTTCCGGCAAAGCGTGGTGGAATCTCTATGAGCCCCTTTGTGCGTAAGACGGCCACCGGGTTCAAGTCTGACGCGTAAGAACTGAGCCCAAGCCGTTGGGCCTCAAGTGGAATCGCCCCACCCCCTGCGAACGGGTCTAAGAATTGGATGGTCCCCTCGGGATTCGAGCGGCGAATCTCCTCTTTTGCTCGCGCAATTAGCTGCTCGTTGTTTGAGTTTTCCCACTTTACAATTTCGGCAAGCAACGCATGGAGCCGCGCTCGTTCCTTATCCTGTTCTTCCTGCGTGGGGTACAGATCTGGGTGCGCCGAAGGGTCATCGACAAGTTGAGCAAACAAGACTGCACGAGCAGCGGCCAATGGCCGGGGTGCCCAATACAGGTGCATTGTCGATGGATGGCCTCGCCGCGGCACAGATTTCTCGTGCTGGGCGGCCTCATTGATCGCCTTGAGCGGAAGCGAAACTTCTATCAGCTTCTTCTTCGGAGCGTCGTTCACCGTATCGCTTTCGTCGATTGCCGTGGGATTGGGTACCAGCTGGCTCACTGGGGTGGACCTCCCCGGAACCAATAGTCGCGCCACTTCTCGTTATAGGAGCGGGTTGTGGCCGAGGGCTCCAGGTGAGTGAAGGCGTTGGTGATGTAGCGGAGCTCGTCGTGCTCCGCGCCCTCAGGTGAGACGAGGACGAGTGCAAGGCGGTGCCGGTCAACTTGGGTCTGCGCAAAGGTGACCTCGTTGGCGGTGATGGTGAAAGTATCTGAGCCCACGACGCGGCCCTTAACCTCGATGTAGTGGATGCGGCCGTCACTGTCTATGGACTGGATGTCGTAGCCCGGATTGTTGCGGGGCATCTCGATGGGTGTCCGGCCGAGCGATCGTTCGGCGTCAAGCACGGCTTCGACGGCGCGGCGTTCGACTTCGTCGGTGTCACGCGCGAAGATCTGCGGTTGGTGGTGGGCCTCGTCCGCGATCACACTGCTCGGAATGACAAGTGCCGTCCCGCGGATAATGGCGGGGACAGCGACAAGTTGGGTGGCTTCGTCGAGTTCGCGGAGTCGGTGGTCGAGGCGTTCGTCAAGCTGACGCGCTCGGGCGTAGGCAGTCTCTGCCCGGAGTCGACCGATAGTTCCCGCGCGTTCGAGAGCCTCAAGGCGAGTGTATTCGCGGTCCCAGTGGTTGATCTCGGCGAGCAGTCGGTCCTTGACCTGCTTTCGGGTGCGTGAGGTCTCGATGTCAAGACGGACCTTGATTTCGTCCATACGCGGCTGGAGGCCGTCTCTGAAGGACCAGGCGCGAACAGCCTTCTCGTAGTTCTTACGGGCCCAGTCGCTGGCTGCAATCGCGGCAATTGCATCGGCTTCGTGCGGCTCAGGTGCGTCGTAATCCAGATACGGGGGCGCAGCTGAGACAGTGACGGTGCCGGTTTGTTCCAGCAGCGGATAGTCAAAGTGGTGAGACACTGTATGGGCGCCTGGGGCGGCGTTCTCAATGCGCTGCTCGACCGCATACATCAGCATGGGGGCGTCAGTTTGCTTCTCACGCCGGTCGACAAGGGTAGTGCCGCGTTTCAAAACCGCGCCGAGGTCTTCGATGGTCGCCTCGATCACGGCGTGTAACAGTGGGTGCCCAGGGGCAATGAGCGCGGCAGTGGTTTGCCCTGTGGGTCGGGTGAGGTGCAGTTCGAAGGTGACGCGCTCGTATTGGTCGGCGACCTGTGCCCATCGGTTGAGGCGCCGGGCGGTGTCAATGACCCGGGTAGGGACGCGGGTGACCTCGTAGCGACCCTTCTCGCGTTTGCGGATGCGGCCACCGAGGCGCTCAAAGGCGGGAAGAAAGAATGCGGCGATGTAGCCGGGCTGGAGACGGCGCTCACGGGCCTTCTCCATACGTGCCCGCACCTCGTCGAGATCGAGTGCACTGAACATCTCCGGGTGAAGAGCACGCTCAGCGACCATCTCGTCCAGGCCGTGGGAGACCCCTGCGTCAATGATGCGGTCGAGCCTTGCCTTCGTCTCAGGCTGATCGCCGTACCGGATGGCCTCGATGAGTAGATCGCGTAGTGACCGTTCTTGGAACGCGTCGGCATCGCCGAGTACGTTGAAAAGGTTGCCGTTGTAGGCCATGGACATCTGGGCGATCTTGGACAGCAGCCGTACAAACACGTCGCCCTCGCGTGTGTCTTTGGCGACCATGTTCCACAAGTGGCAGACTTCACGCTGACCGATGCGGTGGATCCGGCCGAAGCGCTGCTCGATGCGGTTCGGGTTCCATGGCAGGTCGTAATTGACCATCAGGTGGGCGCGTTGCAGGTTGAGTCCTTCGCCGGCGGCGTCAGTGGCCAGGAGTACCACGGTCTCGGGGCTGTAGGTGAACTTCTCGCGTGCGGCCTTGCGCTCTTCGCGGCGTATGCCTCCATGGATGGTGATGACCGAATCGGCGCGGCCGAGTCGCGCGCTGATTTTCTGGTTCAGGTAATCCAGGGTGTCGCGGTGCTCAGTGAAGATAATGATCTTTCGGGCTGCGCCGGCGCCGTCGTGGGCGAGGACCTGCTCGTCGAGGATGGTGCGTAGCTGTACCCACTTTTTGTCGTCGTCTTGCAGTCGGACGCGGCGCGCGACGCGGATGAGGTCTTCGAGGATCGAAATCTCGGCCTGCAGCTCGGGGATTGTTTGAGCCGCCGTTGCGAGATCTACAACTTGGTCGACCTGCGCCTCAAACTGAGCGCGTTCTTCCTCAGTGGCCTCCTCATCAAAGTCCTCAAAGTCCTCAATCGCCATCGCTGGGAGCTCTGTGTCAGTCTGAGAGGGGTAGGTCGGGCCAGTGGTGTAGCGGGCGGCGTCTTGAGCGCGGCGCATCTCCCGCAGGCGCCCCTCCAAGCGTTGCTGGCGTCGGTCCAGCGACCGCAGAATGGCTTCTGGGCTGGATGCGAGGCGCCGTTGCAGCACCGTCAGGGCGAAGCCAACGTTGTTGCCCCGCTTCTTGTCTCCTGCCTGAGCGATACGCTCGGCGCGTCCCATCTCGGTGCGCACATAGGCGGTGACCAGTTCATACAGTTCCCGCTCCGCAGCGCTCAGCTCGTACTCCACGGTGTAGGCACGGCGTTCAGGGAATAGCGGCTTGCCCTCAAATGTGAGCAGGTCCTCCTTCACCATTCGGCGCATCAGCCCTCGCGTGTCGGTGCGGTGCACACCCTGCCGAAACTGCCCCTCGAACCGGTCCCGGTCCAGTAGCGACATAAACAGCTGGAAGTCCTCTTCCTTGCCTGCGTGCGGGGTCGCGGTCATCAGCAGAAAGTTGTGCGCGGTCTCCGACAACAGCCGACCGAGGCGGAATCGCTTGGTCTCGTCGACTTCGCCCGCCCACGATGAGTACCTCGCCGACATCCGGTGCGCTTCATCAACTACGGCCACATCCCAAGTCACGTCGGAGAGCTGCTCCATCAGGTCGTCGCTGCGGGAGAGCTGATCCATCCGCACGATCAGATACGGATGCTGAGTGAAGACGTTGCGGCCCTCCGCATCATCGACCATCTGCCGACCGAAGACCTGGAAATGTAGGTCGAACTTCTGCGACAGCTCCTCACGCCACTGCTCGACCAGCCCGCCGGGCGCAACCACGATGGCCCGCTCGCAGTCCGAGCGAAGGATCAGTTCCTTGATGTATAGGCCAGCCATGATCGTCTTGCCTGCGCCGGGGTCATCGGCGAGCAGGAACCGCAAGGGGATCCGCGGCAGCAACTCTTCATAGACCGCGCGGATCTGATGCGGCAGCGGGTCGACGTCGGAGCTGTTAACCGCCACCATCGGGTCGTACAAAGCCGCGTATTTGATCCGCAGCGCTTCGGCCGCGAGCCGGAACTCGTCGGGATCACCATCGAACGCTGGTGCCGCGTCGAAGTCGCCCGCCAGTTCTAAACGTACAGTGTCGGCCTCAGTCAACGTACGGGCGCCGCTGCGTCCGGCGTCGTCGCGGTAGAAAATCTCGTACAGTGCCGAATCGATGGGATCGACGGCAATCAACGTGACCGTCTGCCCGGGCACCAGCCCGCGGAGGCGCTGCCCCGTGCGTAGAGTCGCCAAGCTCACCGTCGTCTCCGTGGTCTCGCTCACTGGGCAGCTCCCCTCCGATTTCAAAGCAGTAGATCAGGATACGTTCGACCTCCGACATCTTCTCTTGGACCGCATGAGATGCTCAGGAAGGGCATAGGCTTCCGGGAGCATAAGGGCCCCTCATCCGGCGTCAACGCTCTGAACCCTCGCCCCGCCCAGCACAGCACTTAGCATGCCAACACGACCTGCCCTTGGCGTCTGGTGATGCGCCGAGCGGTTCGCCCGGAAGAGCCGAAAACGCTTGTCCGACTAGCCTGCAGCGGCGACTTCTGCTTGGCTTCGCCCAAAGTGTTGGCGCCAAGACGAATGGCTGGCGGTGGTCTCAGCTCGCCCTGTTGTACGCCTCGATGATGTCCGCCTGGATCCGTCCACGGCTCGACACGTTGTAGCCGTTGTTCCGGGCCCATTCGCGAATCGCGCCGGTCTGTTCCTTATCGCCCACGGTGCGGGCGGCGGTCTTCCGTTTACCGCGGGGGATCCGGCCCACCTTGCGAGCAGATTCGGTCCACTGTTCGAAGTGGCCGCGCAACTTGCTCGCGTTCTTAGCCGACAAGTCGATCTCGTACTCTACGCCGTCGAGGCTGAAGAACACCGTCTCCTCGGCTTTCGACTTGCCGTCGTAGTCATCGATCAACTCGACGGTGACTTTCCTGGCCATGTTGTTTGTTCCTGTCTGATTCTGTGAATACTGGAGCAGCAAGCGTAGAACGCTGGTCGCTTGACTGCTCATCCGGGTTACGGGAATGTATCGCAGCCCACCTATCCGTACCTTCGAGCCGACTGATCACCGACTGATCCGTCTACTCTTGAGCGTCAGTTGGGCAGATTAGGGCAGTAGAAGGACAGTAGCGACCGGGTTAGTTGCTCCCCTCGCGTGGACAGCTTCGCAAGATCCTGGCTTGCCATTTTCGCGAAGTTGGTGGGGTAATCGTTGACGCTGCTTCTCGGAATTAAGTCGGAGACTGGCAACGGAAGATTTGAGTCGTTCATGCCCAAGTAGCTGTGGACAAAGCCGGATACTTGCCGCGCCTCGCCCGTAAGATGAATCCGAGAGCGGGCCGCGTCCTGGGTTTTTCGATGGGTTATGTCGAAGCTCTGCGCGAGTCGGCGGAGCATAAAAGATGCCGCTACGCGGTGACTAGTTCCCCTGCCGGCATCAGAGACGATTAAGTAGTCAAGTTCATAAACGTGGCTGGTGTGTTGGTGCGAACGACCAGGTAGAAGAGGCGAAAGGCCAAGGTTGTCATATACGCCCCCATCGGTCATAGTGACTGTCTTTTCGTGGGGCGATCCGTCCCGGTATTTGAAGTTGTACGTTCGCGTTATGGCAGGCAGTAATGCTGGGAAGGCTGCAGAGGCGGCTGCAGCTTCGGCAACCGCAATCTTGTCAGTAATCCGGCCGTATGGAGCGCATGAGCTGACGTTGCTGCCGAAGCGAATTGCTGATGACGTGGCCAAATCGGTTGCCGATATTACTGTTGACAGTCGGTCGTGGGTGACCTCGGAGAGATTCTTCTTACCAAATTCTCTGTGTGATAGAGCTTCGACAAGGCTGTCCGTTCTATTGTGTACTCGTTGAGATTTGCCGGTAAGGGCCTTGGCCAGACTCACTCCATTCCGAGAGACCGAATGTGGGCCAAACGTGCGCCAAACTAGCTCCGCCTGTAGACCTGTCCGAAGGAGGTTTACGACCGAGTCGTCGAATTCTGCGTAATTCTCCGGCCCGTAAGCCCACATGGCTGCTAGAATTCCTCCTCCGCTTATTCCGGACACTACGCGAACGTAGCGTAGGAGGTCACGGTCATGCAGGGCCCGTAAAACTCCGATCCCAAAAGCGATCGCCCGAAAGCCGCCACCCGAAAGTGCGAGCCCGATCTTTGGAGACGTACCGGTCATTTCTTACCAGCCCTAGCAAAAACGGACCACCAACGAAATTTGCGGGGAGTGTTATCGTCGTAAGAAGACGCATATCCGCCCGAATAGTATTTTGCGGTGGAGGGTGCTAATGATATCGAGTTTTCATGCGACTGTATGCTCCCCCCCGGGCGGGTGACTACGCGAACGTACATGCTCGGTGGTTTTCCGGATTCGACCCAATCGGTCCAACTCGCGTGGTCGCCGCCCAAGATCAGCATGAGGGCCCTCCGACCCGCGCCAGCAGGAGATACCAGCCACTTCATACCAGCAACGTCAGTGGGGCTTGGATGTGCTCTTCCGTAGGGATGGGTATGCCAGATCCCTACGAACCCAATACGTCCATTTGTTTGTGAACGATAGCGGTCTATAATTTCTTGCGTTCCTTCAGTGCCGTGGCTGAAGAAAATATCCGAAAGTTTCGAGTCCGGCGAAGGTCCCGTGGCCACGTCAACATGGACCACATTAATCGCTTCGTCGAATGAGCCGAGGAGCATTCCTCCAGTTTCGATGCTAGCGTTGCGGACTCGTGCCCCGCGTCGAGTTTCGGCGCGCATCTCATGTAGTGCTCGCTGTGTAAGCCGAATTTCGTACTGTCCTGTATCATCGCGCGCAACATGGTCGTTCGGCCAATCTAGGCGGGTGGTGCCGGGGGCGGGAGACGTGGTGCCGATTTGAGTTGCGATTGCACTCATCGGCTTCCCTTTGGCTGGACTTGTCAACTCATTTATCCCGAACCAGAACAATGATGAGGCTAGGGCGCCTGTCTGAACGGATGAGCCAACGAAAGTGGGCGCTGAACAGCCCGGCTCAGGAAAGAACAAATCGGATCTTGGAGTGCTGGGGAATATATCCCCCGCGATATCTGACCACGCGCCACTCTCGAATCCATAGGCGTCGATCGCTGCCCTTCGGAGGAGGTCGTAGCCAGAGCCTGTTGAGCCACCATGTGAGACGGTCACAATGCCGAGCGTGGCGTCGTGGCCAAACAGTGCTGTCAAGACCGGAGGCCAGATCTCCCTGTCGGGCATACGTCTAGCTTCGAGCGCGGCCCTGACACTCGCATTGGCGGTCGCGTCCACCACTAGGTCGAATTGTGAAACGTTGGCTGTTGCGCCGAGAAACTTGGCGACAACATCGCCGTTGACGAAATCGACAGTAAGCTCGGGTCGGATCTCTGAGAGTCGTTTCGCGAGAGCCCACGACTTGCTGAAGCCGATATCGCCATCACTGTATGGCTGTCGAACGAGAATTCCGGGTGTGACCGCACCGCTGTCGGCGACCGTCAGTTGCGCCACGCCGGCTCGTACGCAATGCTCGGCGATAGGTGCACCTAACGCTCCGCATCCGAGGATCAGAACTCGCTTGTTCGATAGCCAGTTAGCGGCGGTCCCGGAGTCGCGTCGGTTAGTAGTCTCTGGCCGGTTCTCGTAGACGACCATCCACTCAGCTTTTGCATATCCCATCCAACTCCGGCCGAGATCCTGCACTTCTTCTGAAAGTTCCAGAGGAGCGTTGGCGGGCATATCGCCGATAAGCTTAACGATCCGGTGCCCTAAGTCGTCGAGCTTCCACGCTACTATGTGCGTAACTGCACTTTCACCCGCCACGCCACGGCCTGGTGTCCCAAGAACGAGTATCGTGGGAAACTTCTCTGACGTATCTGTCAATGACTTGATATAGTTATTGATCGTGCTGGCTCTTGCCAAAGAATCGAGCAGAAACTTTCGGGTCACACCAAATCGATCAAGTGAAGTCGCTAGGGCGGAAACATTGTCCGGGTACTCAAAACCGATAATATCAGTCAGCAGCAAGACCGGGGCCACGAATATGAGCTCTTCGTGAGCATCGAAAGGCGAAAAACTCGATGCTGAGACACGTGAGTAGACGTCCGTCGCTCCGAGCCACTCGACAATATCGACTCGGTTACCCCTCCGGCGGCACCATGCGTATATAATCTTATGATTTCTATCTCGTGTTGATCCGAAGGGAGACAGAGGTAAAGCGTGCGTCAGCTCGGGGTGAACTACCAGCCAGCCCGCGTCACCTGAGGCATAAGCTGCGGGTGGATGCAGGGGCTGCCCATGGGGGTCGAGAGTGCCAGAAGCTGCGCGTTTGAGCCACAGGTTTAGCCTGGAGATCAAACCCCTCATGCCCTCGGCAGGGTTCCACTCGACTGAAGGCGCGAGGTACAAACAAAGCGTGCTGCCCCAATTTACATGCGGGCTTCCCGCCCATCTTCGGTGGTGCACGCTGACTGATGGATGCTTGAAGGGAAATTGGCCCCCGACGGTAATTTCGAAACGCTCGCGAGCGCGAACCTTAATGCCCCCTGTGACACTGGTGATCCCGCTTGTATCGAGCGAGACAGTATACGCTGTTGTTTGATCGCGACTAACTGTGCGCAAAATTTCTATGGCACCGTTGCTGGCCGCCGCGAGCTCCTGCAGCTGGTCAGTGGCGAGGTCGTTCACTGGCCGAATCCGACGGCTTGGTCAGGCGCACGCTCGCCGCCACGATCGGATATGACCGCATCTTCGATAGGATCTGTTGTGTCCTCAGTTGCATGCGCAGGTGATGGCAACGCGCTCGCAAGGCTCGTGGCGGCCGCGGTTACTGCTGCAAGACGGCTTGCAGCCGAAATATCGATCTCACGAACAATACGCGCGCCCATAGAATCGATGCCGAGAATGATGGGCGACGGCGCTTTATCGTCTCCCCAGGACATAGTGCAGATTGTCTCATCCGATATCTCAGCGTAGCGATCGGCTGCTTTTCGGTGGGGTGGATTCGCGCCTGGCGTATCGCTAGCAGGGACAATGCCGCTACTGAATATTACGACACCACTTTCGAGCTTATGGCGTTCGAAAGCGTCCATGATGTCCAGTTGAAGTTCGTCATTACCTGAATCGTCGGGTTTGTACATGACCTTCTTTGAGCAGTGGTGTGGAGCCAGTAACAAATCCCATTCTAAGTAATTTGCGCGATCATGGTGCTCGCTGTACTCGAATATCTTCATGATTGTGTCATGTGCCAAGTCTCCGAACAGCAACAACTTTCCTGTAGTGCCCGTGTCGTCAGTTAGTGTCACTTGCATGGCGAGGGACGTCTCATTGCGCGGGGCTGCACAGTCCTCTCGGAATGGCGCATGAATGAATGCTTCAAATCGGTCGCTGTAGTCGCGCCCATCGAGTTTAGTTATCGATTTGCCGGGCCAAGATTTATACTCGTCGGGAAGTTCATCGTACGCTTGCTTGCTGTGTTCATCGTCGTAGCCGACCACCTTAATTCGGTCACCACTGGCAGGTTGACCGCCCTTAGCAATGGCGGCCATAGTCGCCTCAATCCGGCGTTCTGACTCTTCGCGGAAAGCAACCGCATCAGGACAAGGTTCGGGTGCATCAGGGTCGTTGAACTCTCGCCACAAGCGCGGCGTAGACCACAGCTCGCCGATCTGAACTTTGGACAACAAGTCGGCGAAGCCGAGACAGTGATCCTTGTCGGCATGTGTGAGGGCGAAGGTCGCCAGGTACGGCTTGCCGTCTTGGGTGGGGAGAGCGTCGACAAGCCTGTCGACCACTGCGACCTCGGGGTTCTCTTCGTCCTGAGCCTTTGCCAGGTCGTGCAGGTCGATCTGTAGCACGGTCGATTCGTCGACAACCAGTGTCGTGCTGTCGCCGGTGCCAACCGGCCAAAATACCGCTCCACGAGCGGGCAAAGCTTCAGGACTGGCCACGGTTCCTCCCCGAGTGCGGCGTAGCTTCGTTTGAACAGCGTCGTGACTGTACTGGGTGACTCCGACAACAACCGGCGGCAAAGGCCCAGCCATGATCTGCAACGTTATGGAAGCAGGTGATCCGGTTCTGCTGACGTACCCAATGCTTTCCGCTATCGGAAGGTTGAGTGGCGATGTTACGGGCGCCACTCGTCGGTTCCGTACGGACCTGCATGCGCGGTGAGACATCACGTGGAATCGCCTAATGCGCTTGTCTTTCAGCGAGAGTTCGGCGGGCTGCGCCTGCTCGTCGGTCACATCCGCAAGGGTGATGTGGCCGATGGCATCTTCACGGTGAACAGCGGGAGTAACAGAACGTGTGCTACAGACGGCGTCCGCCCTACTTCCGCGCCGGCCGCATCTGCACGCCGCGGGCGATGAGCGCTTCGCGGACGGTGCTGAAGGAGCTGTCGAGTTGGACGGCTATGGTGCGGAGGGAGTTGCCGTCGGCGTACAGCTTGGCGGCTTGGTTGATCTGGTCAGGCGTAAGTGGCTGGCGGCGCATCGTGACGCCATGCTCGGCGAGCAGCTTCAAGATGCTGGCCTTGGAGATGTCGTAGCGCTTGCAGGTTCGGGTGTGGGCGTGCCCGCTTGGTAGGCAGTGACCAGCTCGGCAACAGTTTCCGGCGGCAAGCGTCGGGTCAGGCTGCGAGGCTTTGGCGGCGAAGTGGCTGGTCGGCGGGGCGAAGAATCGACGAGCTGGACAATCCGCGCGAGGTCTCGGGCTGACCACTGTTTTGAGTAGCGTTCGAGAAGGCCGACCACAGCGGCCTTACTCGAAACGGGTGCCGTCAGGACATCGTGGAGGATAGGGCCGCTCTTCCATTTCTGGACCCGGCCTGGCGCGGGAGGTGTCGGGGTGCTCGCAGGTCGAGCGGGTGCCGGCGGCATTGTGGAGATCGGCGAAGGGCTGGCGAAGCCGGTGGGCGCGGACACTATCAACGTCAAGGTGGACGCGCGCGAAGAAGGCGTGGTTTGGGTTGGGCCTGGACGAAAACGAAGGCGCGACAAAAAGTCAGGTAGCGGATAATTATTCGCTGAAATTCACTGTACGATTCGGATTAACATTGCTGCCCGAGGTGGTCCGATGTGCAAGAGCTCGCTGCCACGCCTGCACGACCGGCTCCAACTCTTTGCTAGACAGCTTGTCGACAGCTCCCAATTCCAATAGCCGTAGCGTCAAGGCGCCGATTTCGGCTCGTAGAGCCTGTTGTAGCTCGAAATGAGCTTCATCGCGGACTTGTTCTGGGCTTAACCTGCGCGGCATATTTGCTTGTATAATACCATAATTAAGCTATTCCGAATAGCTGCTAGCGTATTTGATTGCATTAAGGGTAGCGACGGTATTTTCTGGACATTGAGTACGTGGCAATAGATAGAGAAGAAACTCTGAATAGGCGCTCGCGCAGCCGCGGTAGAGTTGCGCGTTTAGTTCAGTGAGTCATGGAGCAACTTCGAGTTATCGGGTCGGAAAGCATCTCTGGTTTATCGCTTGCGCACATGCGCACATCGGCATCCTGGACCACAGTCAGTAGGCGCTGCGCTCTGGCGTTGCTTACGCGAACCGCCCACCAGTCGCTTTGCTTGATCCGCACCTGCAACCTGTGAGAACCTTCCTCATAGGCTAAAGCTCGGAGTTCAGGATCTAGAACTTTGGACTGCTGGTCTCAAACGAAGGAAGTACCGTGTCCCACCCTGACCTCCTGGCGGAGCGGCGCTCATGGGCGAAGCCGGCCGGCAAGAGGCGCCGCTTGTCGTCGGATGACTTGCGCAAACGGCTTCTCGATACTGCCCTGGACATGCTTCAGGAGACGGGGCTCACGGTTAGTTTGGCTCACCTGAACATGGAAGAGCTAATCCGCCTCGCTGACGTTCCGCGGAGCTCTGTCTATCGCGAATGGGAGTCGAAGGAAGCCTTCTACCTCGATCTGATGGAGAAGATGATCGAGCCCGCGACGAAGGACGGAGCTTTCGACGAGGAAACGCTTCTGGTGGTCGCGGTCATCATCGACGAGCATCGAGACCGACTGGCGACCGCCGAGGGGCGGCGAGCCGTCTTGCGCGAAGCGGTCCGGCGAGCAATCGAGCGCAACGTCGCTACCGTGACCACTGCCTTGTCCTACCGCACCTTCACCGCCTTAGTGGCAACCTTGCCGAGCTTGGTCGGCGCGGACCAAGAGCGAATACTTCGTCTCCTGCGCGGGATTGAACAACAGTTCAAGAGTCGGCTTGCCGCCTTCTACGAGAGCCTGATTCCGCAGTTAGGGCTGCGATTCAAGCCGGGATTCAACGGGACAATGCTGGCGCTCACCGGCTCGTCGGTCGTCGAAGGCCATATCAGCCGGCAGTGGACTAACCCCATGATCGTTAATACGCCCGTTCTGATGCCGGGCATCACTGATGAACCAGTCGAGTGGCATGTTGCCGCTGTCGGGTTCCTCGCGGTGGTCGACGGGATGACTGAGCCTGATCCAGATTTCGCCGGTTAACTCATACTTGGAGCTCATGCCGTTGCGCGGTCACAGCCGCGTCGCTTGGGAAAGCTGGCGGAGCATTTTCGCATCGCGTTCCTTGAGGTGTATCGGCGAGGTCACGCTCTCTGCCGCACCTGAGAACGCAGTTGTCCGCTTTCTGCCATGTCGTGAGAACCTGTGGTGAAGTTCCCGCGGCACAAGGCTTGAGACTTCAAGTCTCAAATGGAGGAGAATCGTCGTGTCAGATCGGTCTGGTGTAGATGACGAGGGGCACGCGTGGGCAACGGGGACAGGCCGTCAGCGCCGGCGGCTAACAAGGCCCGAACTGCGAGAGCGCCTGCTCGACGTAGCGGTGGACATGCTGCGGGACACTGGATTGACAGTGAGTTTGGCCCATCTCAGCCTAGAGGAACTGATTCGGATTGCAGATGTTCCGCGCAGCTCCGTCCGACGGGTCTGGGCGACTAGCGAGGCGTTCTACCTCGACTTGATGGAGCGAATGATCGAACCCGAGCAGTCACTGGGCGTCGCGTTCGACCAGGACACTCTGGACGTGACCACGGCTGTCGTACTGCGGTATCAGGATAGGCTTGGGACTCCTGGTGGTCGACGAGCCGTGCTTCAAGAAGCAGTGCGGCAAGGTGTCGAACGCAACTTCCACGCGATCGCCGAATCGCTGTCCTGGCGAACGTTCATAGCGCTGGTCGCCACGCTGCCGGCTCTCCAGGCGGAAGATCATGACCGATTGCTTCGAGCCCTGCAGACGGCAGAATCTCATTTCATCGACCGGATGGTGACCTTCTACCAGGAAATGATGTCGATACTCGGTCTTCGCATGAAGGCCGAATTCGACCTGCGCACCTTCGCTACGACGGCATCTTCCTTGATTGAGGGGATGATCGGACGGCGGATCACCAATCCGGCGATCGTCCGGTCGCCGATTTTGCTACCCGGTATCGACGACAAGCCAGTCGAGTGGCATCTCGCCGCAGTCGCTTTTCTCGGCATCCTGGATCTCATGGTTGAAGCCGACCCGGAGTGGACGGCTGCGGAAGAAGTGCAGCTGAAGCCGGCCACCGAGCTGTAAGACCGTCGAACGCTGCGGCTTCCCCTCCTCCTCGTCCCACCGTTCGGCGTAGCTGGGAAGGAAAGCGCCGCGCGAATGAGACTAGGAGTCTCAAGGCTTGTAGTTCACGTGCGGAGTCTGTAGTCTCGCCATCAGCTTCTTTGAGGTGAGCTCGGGCCGAATGGAAGCCTTCAGCCATCGAAGGAGGCTCGCGAATGGCGCACCGCGGACGCTTCGGAGACCCCAAGTCCTACCTTCGACTCGCCAGCGGGGCGAGGTGCCCGACATGGCGGGTGTGTCACCCCAGGCTTGCCGCCCTATCTGCCGGCAACTGGCACCACCGCCGGCGCAAGTTGCTGCTATGCCTTTCGCTTGTATCCCGGCTGCTCTATGCTAGTGTTCGCACACGGAAGGGGTTTAGCATGCCAGCTGACACCACCGAACGCCCTGAGTGGTTTGGGCCGTCCCGGTACCTGGACCACTTCCTCTTTCTGCATGATCTAGTGAATGTGCTAGTCGAGCGAGGCGAGGAGGGGGCGCGCGAGATGTTTGCGCGCACCGCACCCTTCCATCCCGAAATAACTATTGAGACACATATCAGGACGGCGGAAGCAAAGTGTGGCCTGGTATCACAAAGGCCGGCGAGATAGTTATGAATCAGGCCAATCACACAATGCTTCACATGGGTTTGCGTCTAAGGAAGGTGTCGGTGTCATGAAACTTGTGGAGCGAGTTGATGCAGTTCCGCTTGCGACTGCGGAGCTGCTTCTTCGACATGGGGCGCGAAAGGTTCGCACTGCGGCTATTGCAGAGCGCGCTGGCATCACTGAGAGTACACTCTTCCGACAGTACGGCAACCTGGAAAAAGTATGGACAGCCACAGACGCATGGTGCTGGGGGGAAGTCACTAAGCAGGTTGCTCGTGCTTCATTCGGATCACCTCAAATGGATGCTCGCAGAATTCTATTGCAGGACACCGCTGCCATCTGGGAAATGCGAGACGACCCAGATTTGAGAGTTGCTGCGACATGCGCACTACTTTTCATGCGACGTAAGCAAGCATTTGATTTGACTGAGAATTCGAAAGCGCAAGTCGAATTCGAACGCCGTATCGATACTCTGTGTCAGCGTATTGCTCTTGACGATGGACTTTCTCCAGAATGTGGATCGACCGTCGCCCAGCTGATCCTGAATTATATGGCTTCAGTATGGCTCACTTGGGCGACAATGCATTTTGGCTCGGATGACATAACCACAGCCCACGACCTGACGGCCGATGAAGCACAGATGGGTATCGCTGTCTTAGTGTCACATGAATATCTTCGTCGCAGCGGAGCGTCATCTACTGACGTCGACGAAACCACATGAGTACGTTGATCTCTTGCCGCGATGCGGTCGGCTGATCGCTGCCAGCCGACCGCTAGGTCGCTATTCTGAGAGGTCAATTACTATCGCATTGGTTGCTTGGGTCAGATGCGATGGGTCTACTTCTATTTCAACACCCACGGCGCCGCCGCCGACGAGCACGGTCATGTAGCCGAGCAGACCACGGTCGACAACTACGGCCACGTTTGGGCCTAGACCAAACGGCGATACCCCGTGCTTCGGGTAGCCAGTAACGTTTAGCAGATCGTCGGCGTTCGCTAATTCGAGACGTCCACATCCAAGAATATCGGCCGCGTCTTTGAATTTGATTCTTCGATCCATCGGCGCGACAAGAACTGCGTAGGTGCTTCCGGTGTGAGAACGACAGAAAACTGACTTGGTAACTCTGCCTAACTCGTATCCGAGGGATTCCGCGAAGTCATTTGGGGAGCGAATTTTTCGTCCAGCATTCATGTGTGGCCGAATTTGGTGCGGCACTTCGGTGGCGTCGAGATGTTTTTGCACGCGCTCATGTATTATGCTCATAATGAATTTATTGTACAACTATTGAACTTTAACTACCAGCTTTCTCGATGAATGCGTGAGGGCGATAAACGCGATAGTCGGCAGGTACGCTATGTTGACTAGTGGTGTGCGACGTTGAAATGCTGCTCTCTACGGAAGACGAGCCTTAGATAATAGTTTCCGTGAGAGGCGACGGGCGCTTGTTCGTGATCAGAGGTGCGGGCTTTACGCCGGGCCGAAGTGTGAGGGGTTCAAGGCAGAGGTGACTGGCCCAGTGCCGGCGCTTCCGACGTCCTTCGGCAATTCGCCAAGCTTTGTTCGATCGCTGCGAAGCGGCTCCCTCGACTTGTCAGTCTGAATCTCATGACAAGGGATGGTGGTTCGGCACGTTTATCGAGGCGACGTATGCCGCCCGACTTCCGTCGTGCCAAAATGATGCACCTCGAATGATACCGGACGACGCAACATCGGTGTCGGGTGCAAGGCGTCGTCTCGACGTCCAGTCACGGGTGTCCCTGCATGAGGAAACGAGGACGGGCCCGGAGTTGCGACTATCGCATACTCCAGGCCCGAGGCCACGCTGAGGGTGTCGATGCCCCCTGCTCGACTTCCGTGAGTTAGGCGGCGGTAACGCGTCGGATGATATCGATCCGTACCCGGGAGGGGATGTCCGGCGCGAACTGCGAGAAGTACACGCGCATCCACTCCTCGTTGCCGCACAGGAACGGATAATCGGAACTGACCATGTACCGGATGGCGAGCATCGGCAACGGAGCGTCCAGCGGCTTGAATGCGGCATTCCACAGGCCCTCTTGGGGACAACCGGGATAGAACTGTCCGACCATAAGTCCGGACCGGATGAAGAGATTTTTGTACTCCAACTGCACGCTGTCGATGGCCTGAAAGTCTGTGACCTCGGGAAGTATGAGCACGACGGTCTTGAATACCACCTCGGGCCCCTTCTCGGGCGGCAGGCCAGGGAAGATTCGCGCCACCTCCGTAAGGATTTCGCCCATCGCATCGCGGTCGATGGCCGCGCCGCGGACGAACGATACGAGGAACAGGTCTTTGCTGATCGAGGGGCCGGTGAACGGGCACACGGGCCCGTTTCTGCCCAGGTCTGGATGAGCCTTACTCAGCCAATTGCGCGCCCATGACCTCACGGTTTCGAACTCTTGTTCGGTCGCAGTGTCCGGTTTCGGATCGGACAGGCGGGAGAGTGTGATCGGCTCCCGGGGCATGGTCACCACATCCTCAGTTCGGGTGAGCGCCAGCACTGGCTCTCACTGTTGGTGTTGGTCGCCGCGCGGCGTCGAGCGACTATTCAGAAGTCTAGCGTGCACATCGTGTTATGCAAGTGGTCACTTCGACGGATGACTGTGGTGTGTATGTCGAACGGGAGCGCGCCGCTGCGGGGGCCTCACTCGTCGATCACCGACGACCACGGTCGGCTTTCGTCGGTCCCGCGTTGGGGTGCCGCGAGCGACGAGGTTTCGCAGACGCCGCTGCGGGAGTTCCCGAGCTTGGTGGCGACCGAGCAGAGGGAGCGGCCGTTGGCGTAGCTTGACCTAAGGCGTCTAGCGGCGAAACGTGGCCGACGAATCTGTGAAGGTGGCTGGCGGTCTGGTCCGATCGCGGTAACCGTCATCTCCACGCAGCCCGCATTTCAACTCCCCGCGTCAGCAATACCTCTCGCACTGTGCTGAACGAGCTGTTTAGACGTTGAACAGTCTCGCGATTTCAATGCCGCTGCCCACCCCGCGGACGGATGGTCACACCGGCCTCCCGCAGCAGCTTGGTCACGGTCCGCTTGGCCATGTGGTGTTCGGTCCTCAGCTGAACCAATGATGCGCCGGCCTCGTACTTCGCGACGATCTCTGCCCGTTCGGTCGCGGTGACGTGCTTCTTGCGGATCGCTCTCGGCGGCGCGGCCGGTGCTTGGAGCACTGGTTGGTTATTGCTCTCGGCGTGTTGCGATGTCAGGACCAGGCGTTCCAGTAGGTGTGCTTGTTTCGAGTAGTTTCCTGCGAGGTCCACCACAGGCCCCTTACCTGAGCCCCAGGTGAGGGGCCTTTTTCATGCACGAGGGTAGAACTGAGGTCGTGACGCGGTATGCATACGACGCGGGGGCCGGCGCACTTGTCGCGACGTGGGGAACCGGCGGGGGAGACGTGGCCGAGACCATCGCGCCCCTGTCGCGGACGGTCGAACCCGAGGTCGCGCTCGCGCTGGCGGCGGCGCTGACGAAACTGTCGGAGTATCAGTGGCGCACCTACACGCATCCGGCGTCGGCGGCGGGGGATCCGGAGGTGCCGAACAGTGTGGCGTGGCATCGGGCCGAGGAGCGCAATCGGTTCCGTGAGGTGGAGGCGGCTGTCCGGGAACCGAATCTGCCGGACGAGGACGGGATGATGGCGGTGTCCTACAGCGTGGTCGAGGAGTCGGCGCATCGGATCGGGCGGGTGGCGCATCTGATCGGCGATGCGACGCTGGTGGACGCGCTGGTCGCCGAGGTGCGGACCGAACAGGCGGCGATCGAGGCCGCGGAACTGGGCGATCTGTCCGGGCGAGCCCGGCAGGCGGTGGAGTTGTCGCGGGCGGACATCTCGCCGGTGCAGGTGCACGCGGCCGATGCGCTGCTGTACGCCGACCCGCTCGCCTCCCTCGACCGGTTCACCGATATCGACCCGGCCGCCGCCGCGGTGGCCGCCGCGCGCTGGCTGTACCTCGCCGCTGAGGTCGCTTCCGAGGCCGCCGAGGTGCATCCGGTGCACGTGGTCGCGGAGGCCGACAATCTGGAGGCGCTGCAGGTGGAGACGCCGACTCTGGTGCTGGAGCGGTTGTGTGCGGGCGAGAGCCCGACCGCCGTGGTGGTCGACCTGATCGCCGACGCGCTCGCCGCCGCCGAGGGCCGGGTGCGCAACCCGGTCCGGATCGTCGAGGCCGCCGAGGCGATCGAAAGGCGCTTGCGCGGAGAGGAACTCGACGAGGAGGGCCTGACCGCGCTCACCGACGAATTCCGGATCTCCTGCCTCGATCCGGGCCGTCCGGCCGTCGATCTGCTGGAGGATTTGCTGGACGCGATCCGCGGCTGCCGACTGCTGTACTGCGAGGAATACGAGTCGGGGTTCGAGGACGCGGTGCGGGCCGAGGCCGACGATCAGCGCCCGCCGGTGCTGTAGTCCCGTCGGGCATCGCCACAGCGGCCCCTCACCGTGCATCGCAGGTGAGGGGCATTCCGATGCGGACGAGGGTGGCGGCGTCAGCCGAGAATTCCCAGCTGCTGCAGGTGGGTTACGTCGTCACGAACGCCCCAGTGCTCGACGACGCGCCCGTGCTGGTCGAACCGCATCCAATGCATCTGGCGGAACCGGAACGTTCGGCCGGTGGGGGCATTGCCCATGAACTCGCCGACATGGGTTCCGCTGTACCAATTGCGTCCGACGACCACGTCGCCCGCTGCGGTGAAATCCTCGAATTCGGTTCGGCCATCGGGAAATGCGGACCGCAGCATCGACACCAATGCCTTGACGGGCGCGGTGCCGTGGCGGTGAGCCTCGGGGGCGGTGTGGTTGACCATGTTCGGATCGAAGAGCTCGTCGATCAACTCGAGTCGTCCCTCGTCGAAGATTTCGCCGTAGATGCGTCGCATCGCGGCGATGTTGCGTTGCTCGATGGTGCCGGCCGTTGCCGTGTCTTCTGTTGCCATGTCTCGATCGTGCGATCCGAACGAGTGGCACGGCCATCCCTACTTCCTGGGATTCTGCGGTGCCCGGGGGGACGCTACCGTTGCTCCGTGGGTGAAACACGGCTGGCGCGGGAAGTGGTGCGCCTGAGCCACCAGGGACTCGGGCTCGACGAGCTTCGCTACGCGCTCGATGCGGCAGTGGGCCGCGTGGTGTCGTGGGATATGGCGGCCTGGTCGACGACAGACCCCGCCACGCTGTTGTTCACCAGCTGCGTGGTCAGCGGACGGGAGGAGGACCCGCGGACCGAGGCGGCCCTGTTCGACAGCGAGTTCCGTGTCCCGGACATCAATACGTTCGGGGCGCTGGCGGCCGCGTCTCCACCGGTCGCGACGTTGTATGCGGCGACGGGCGGTGAACTGCGGCGCTCGCCGCGATGGCGCACGGTGCTCGCGCCGCTCGGCGTGATCGACGAGATCCGGGCGGCGTTTCTCGACGGTGGGAGCTGCTGGGGAACGCTGGTCGGATACCGGACCCACGGAAATCCGTTCGGACCCGATGATGTTCGGGCGATCGCGCAGGTTGCGCCACTGATCGCAGACGGCTTGCGCCGCGCGATGCTGCACACCGCGGTGGACCGTGCGATCGACGAGGTGGCCGGCCCCGGTATCGCGATCGTCGATCCGGAGGGCACACTCGGCGACGTCACCCCGGCGGCCCAGCGCTGGCTTGCGGAAATCGCCGAACCCGGGGCGGTTCCCAGCGTTTTCCGCTCCATCGCCGCGGCCGCTCGATCGGCGGCCGCCGGATTGTGCGAGCGCCCCGCGCACGCGCGATTACCCCGACGCGGCGGCGGGTGGATTCTGGTGCACGGATCGGTGCTCGCCGGTTCGGGCCAGATCGCGGTGATCGTGGAGAGCGCCGCGGAAAACCACCTCTCCGACGTCCTGGTCCGCGCCTACGGCCTGACGTCGAGGGAGCGCGAAATCACGGAGCTGGTGCTCAGGGGCGCGTCGACGGACGCGATAGCCCGGCAACTGTTCATCTCGGCGTACACCGTCCAGGACCACGTCAAGTCGATCCTCGCGAAGTCGAACATCCGCAGTCGGCGGGATCTCGTCGCGACGTTCTACGGACGCCACTACGCGCCGCTGACTACGGCCGGCGCGATTCCGAGCCCGTACGGGTGGTACTTACCGACGGAGCCGGGTACGGAATCGGAGGCTCGTTCCGCTCAGGCGCCGGGCTCGCCGTAGGCCGCCGCGATCTCCTTCGATCCACTCCACCGGCTGTAGGTGGGCGATTGCGGCCATCCCTCGGGTGAGTCCTGCCATTCCTCCTGGCGGCCGTAGGGCAGCAGGTCGATCAGGGCGAAGGTGTAGCCGAGCTGTTCGGTGCCGCGGCCGTCGGTGTGCCAGGTGCGGTAGACGGTATCGCCGTCGCGCAGGAAGACGTTGACCGCGAAGCCGCCGCCGGGAGGTGCGCCGACGTCCGCGCCGAAGGAGCTGTTCGCGGTGGAGTACCAGCTCATCGTGTTGCCGACGCGTCGCTTGTAGGCCAGCGCCTCGTCGATCGGCCCCTGGGTGACGATGACGAAGCGGGCGTCCCAGTTGTCCAGGAACTCCAATCGGGTGAATTGCGAGGTGAATCCGGTGCAACCGGGGCATTGCCAGGTTTCGCCGGGAAACCACATGTGGTTGTAAACGATCAGCTGCGACTTGCCGTCGAAGACGTCCGCCAGCCGGACCGGTCCGTTCTCGCTCTCGAGGGTGTAGTCGGGCATCCGCACCATCGGCAGGCGGCGGCGCGCCGCGGCGATCGCGTCCAATTCCCGGGTCGCGGCCTTCTCCCGCCTTCGCAGCGTGTCGAGTTCACGCTGCCAGGTCTCGGCGTCGACGACGGGTGGCAGTGCTGTGGTGCTCATGGGTCCTCCCTGACCTTTTCCCGGATTGCGAGCTGTAGATACAGACGCGATGCCGCGCCGGAACTCATCGGTCGCGGCCCGTCGATTCACGAGCGGGTGCGGCGGAAGGTGGTGCGATAGTCCCCGGGGCGCTGACCGGTGTGTTCGGCGAACAGGGCGGCGAAGGTGCCCGCATCCCGGTAGCCGACGGCGCCGCAGATATCTGTGACGGTGCGGTCGGTGGTTTCGAGCAGGTGCCGGGCGCGGCGCACGCGTGCGGACTGCAGATAGTCGAGCGGGCTGCGCCCGGTCTCGTCGGCGAAGCGCCGCAGCAGAGTGCGAGTGCTCACGTGGAACGCGCTCGCCAGTGCGGTGAGGTCGTAGCGGGCGGTGAGATTGCGGTCGAGGTGACGCATCACCTTGCGGGAGAACGTATTTCCGGGCTGTGGCAGCAGCCGCGCGTCGACATACGGGGTCTGCGACGAGCGAGCGTCGTCGACGAGGGCGATCCGCGCGGTGGTCCGCGCGACCCGCGCGCCGCTGTGACGTGCGATGAGGTCCAGTGCGAAGTCGTACATGGCGCTGAAGGCGGCCGTCGTCGTCACACCGCGGTCGGTGACGACGAGTCGATCGGGCCGGATATCGGCCTCGGGGCACTGCTGCGCGAGTTCGTCGGCGAACAGCCAGGCCGTGGTCGCCTTCCGGTCCGCGAGCAGCCCGGCCCGGGCGAGCAGGAACGCGCCCACACAGATCGATACGACGGCTCCGCCCGCGGCGGCATGGGCGCGGATCGCCGCGATCTCGGCGGTGAGCGGTGGCAGCCGGGCATCCGGGTCGAGACCCGGAACGAGTTCGAAGCCCGGCACCACGAGGATATCGACCTCGCGCAACGGCGAAACCGACAGTGCCACACCGCCCGACGCCACCACCCGGCGCCGCGGCGAGATCACGGTCACCTCGTAACCGGCGCGATCAGGACCGGCGACATGCGCGGCCATCGTCAGCAGATCGGGAATCCCGAACACCTCGGAGGCGAAGCAGCCCGGATACGCCAGCACCCCCACTCGATACGCGCTCACGACCCGCCTCCTCGTCCGATGGCGAGAATACCTCCGAATATGGCGATCCCGCCGATCGCTTTCGCGCCGATTCCGGCCGAGGCTGACCACATGGATACCGACGACAACCCGATCGCCGCTTTCGCACCCCGCCTGGTCGACGTGGACGGGGTGAGCAAGACCGTCTACACGGCCGGATCCGGCCCGGCCGTGGTGGTGATGCCGGAGATGCCGGGCATCAGCCCCGACGTCCTCCGGCTCGCGCGCTGGATTCGCGACGCGGGGTTCACCGTCTACCTCCCCTCGCTGTTCGGCGCCGACGGCGCCTATCCCACGGTCGAGGAGGGCGCCGAAGTAGTCCGCCGTGCGTGTGTGAGTGCCGAATTCCGCGCGTTCGCGGGCGGCGGCACGAGTCCCGTCACCCGATGGCTGCGCGGGCTCGCGCGGCTGGCCCACGACGAATGCGGCGGTCCGGGAGTCGGCGCGCTCGGCCTGTGTTTCACCGGCAATTTCGCACTCACCATGACGCTCGAACCGTCCGTCGTCGCCCCGGTGGTGAATCATCCTTCGCTGCCGTTGGACGATCCCGCCGGCATCGAGGTGAGCGACGAGGACGCGGCCGCGATCCGCGACCGCATCCAGCGCGACGGTCTGACGGTCCTGGCCTACCGTTTCGACAACGACCGCTGGTGCACCGGCCGTCGCTTCGCCGCCTACCGGGCGCTGCTCGGCGACGCCTTCGACGGCCGCGTGCTGCCGGGCGAATCCGCCAACCCCGCCCCGCCGCCGTTCTTCCGCGACGTGGTCCAGACCCCGCACAGCATCGTCACCGCACATTTCGTCGACGAGCAGGGCCACCCCACCCGCACGGCCCGCGACGAAATTCTCGAGTTCCTCAGCGCCCGCCTGCATACCTCCGCGGAGTAGCGCCGCGATGGCGGGCGTACCTTCCGGCCGCCCTCCCCGGTAGCCGACCGCGACCGGCATCGGCGTGTTCCGTCGAGGCCTGCCGATGTGGGCGTAGTTGAGTACAGTCCCGGGTACTCGAAAGGCGACGGGGAGCGCAGACGCGGCGGAGGGGGCGACGCATGCCGGATGTACGAGGCGACGTTCGCAGGATCCAAAATCTGCTGCGCCGGGTGACGGTGCCCGACGAGCGACCGCGGGTGCTGCCGGTGCTGTTCCGCTACCGCAAGACCAGGCGAACGCCGCCGCCGATCGTCTGCCTGATCAGCAGCGCCGCACCGCTTTCCGCGGATGGCCTGCTGCGGCGCTGTGGTGACTGGCTGGCCTCCCCGGGCAGCCGCCGCGCGGTTCCGCGTGCGGTGGTGCAGATTCCGAAACTCGAGCCGTCCACGCCGGACCACCCACCGGAGGGCCCAGACGAGCTGGATCCGCGTTTCCTGGCCCTGCTGCAGGAGCTCTACAAGTGCTTCTCCAGTGACGACACGGCCATGGGGCCCATACCCTTTCCGCGCTACCGCACCGCCGATTGGCTGATGCGGCAACGGCTCGAGGGGGCCGCGACCGAGGCGTCGGCGCAATTGCGCGAGCGGTTGCCGGAACTGCTGCGCCGTGGGCCGGCCGCCGAGCATTCGACCACGGCACTCGGCGCCATCGGAGGGACCGTCTCCCGGGTGCTGACGGTGGTGCTGTCGATGTGGCCGATCGTGCGGTTGTGGCTGTTCGTGAGTTCGCATGTGCCGGGGTTGTCGCCGGTGAGCTATTGGTTCATGCATCAGCGCTATCTGACGCCACGGCTGTCGAACAGTTTCGTCGGATTCGGGGTGCGTCTCGCCGAGCCGATGCGCCGCCGGGAGAATAACGAGCAGATCGCGAAATTGCTGGTCAACGCCTTTCTGGAGGATCTGCGCGTTGCTTATCGCCGGAGGCTGTGGCGTCCGTCGAGCTGGCGTCGCACCGCATATCCGGTAGCTCTGCTCGATGGCGTCGAACCGGGGGACAGTGCTACCGGCCTGATGCGCTACGTCAACGAGATCCGCAACGAGACCGGGCTTTTCGATCCGCTCGCGCTGATCTCGCGCATCGAGGATTCCGTCGAGCACCCGCACCTGCACTTCGAATCCCTGGACTCTCGCGATGATCCGCTGAGCTCCTGGCAGGCCGATATCGATGGGCGCCGTCGCCGCCGCCGCACGGACAGCTGGTATCTCAGCCTGCCCCTACCGGATTCGCTGTCCGGCACGCTCGAACCGTTCGAGCACGCCGAGCTGGCGCAGCCGCCGGCGCCGCCGTGGGCGGCGCGACGGTCGGTGGTCACCGTGATCGCCCTGCTTCCCGTTGCCGCCCTGGTAGCCGCGACGGTCTCGGCCGTCCAGCCTCGCATCGCCGTTGGATGCACCGCGTGGCCGTGGCACGCGGGTGTCGATGTCGTGGTCCGCGGAACCGAATGCATCGGCCTGAGTGCCGGTGCCGCACAGGTTTTCGCCGACGACGAGGAACTCGCCGAGATGGAGCGCGAGGTGTTCCGCCAGAACACCGTGGCCGCGCGGTTGCGCCACGACAATCCCCGTCGTCCGCTCGTCACCCTGATCTACTTCGCCGGGATGACCTATACCGACCGCAACGTGCGCTACCCGCACGCACAGGCCGAGGAACTGGCGGGCCTCGCGGTTCAGCAGCGGCGGGCGAACAAGCAGAACGGCGAATCCGAACCGCTGCTGCGCATCGTGATCGCGAACGGCGGATCGACCATGCGATACGCGACCTGGGTGGTCGAGCACCAGATCAGCCGGCTGGTGCGGTCGGATCCGACCGTGGTCGGCGTGATCGGACTCGACCGGAGCACGGCCGAAACCCGCAGAGCCATCGCGCGTTTGGGTGAGCTGGGGGTTCCCACGATGGCGACCACCCTGTCGGCCGACGGGCTCGACGCCGTGTCGCCCACCTACTTCCAACCCGTCCCTGACAACCACGCCCAGGCCGAACTCGTCGCGGAGTACGCCGCGGGCGCGAGGAATGCGGACGGCACCCGCCGCTACGACAAGGTGACGGTCTACGCACCGACGGATCGCGACGACATCTACGTGCGGACTCTGGCCGACGACCTCGAAGCGGTACTGGCGCAGCGACATATGCTCGGCGACGTCTACACGTGGTCCGAACAGCAGCAGATCTACGGTCTGCCGCTGCCGTGCGCACCGGCGGACCCCGACGCGCCGCGGACGCTGTTGTTCTTCGCCGGCCGCAATCCGGATTTCGGGCCGTTCGTCAACGTGGCCGCTCAACACTGTGGTGACGCCCCGCCGCCGATCCTGGCCAACGACACCGCGACCCGCGCGGTGTCGGACAAGCTGGTGCAGAATGCCGCGCCGATCGGATTTCCGGTCCGATACGTCGCCAAGGGGGTACCGGCGCTGCTGGCGGGCAGCAATTGCGTGCGCGACGGCGCGCCGGACCGCATGGAGCACGCGGGCCTGAGCCTGCGCAGCCTGTGCGCGGAGCTGACGCAGTTGCGGCGCGACCTGCCGCATTTTCACGAGAGCTGGCCCGGCGACCGCACCGGAATCACCTTCGACGTCGCCGAACTGTTCCTCCGGGCCGTGCAGCGTAATCGGTCCCGGCCGGAGCGGTCGGCGGCGGACGGCGCGATCGACCGCGCGGCCATCGGCCTGGAACTGCGGCGTCCCGATCTCGACGCCGACACGATCACCGGCAAGCTGCGTTTCGACGGCCCGGGCGGAATCGCGACTGGCGCCTCGATCGGCGTGCTCGTCACCTCGGATCTGAACGATCCCGACCTGCCGCCGAAGTGCCTGGTGATGTATCCGATCGCACCCGAGCGCCGCACACCCACCGGCTGTCCCGCGGGCACCGAGAGTGACGGCGAGAAGTGGGAACAACCCACGGGCTGAGGCACCGCGCCGGTCAGGGCGAGCAGGGCGGTGCCGGGCCGGTGCGGTAATAAGGATCCATGGAGGCCTTCTATCGACCCGATCCCTCGGATCCCGTGCTGTTCCACTCCACCGAGCTGACCCGGGGTCCGTGGTCGCCGGACGCGCAGCATGCGGGGCCGCCGTCGGCGCTGCTCGGGCATGTGATCGAGCGCTGTGAGCCGCGGCCCGGTTTCCGGGTCGGGCGGGTGGCGGTCGAGATTCTCGGGCCGGTCCCGATCGCGCCGCTGCGGGCCGAGGCGCGGGTGGTGCGGCCGGGGCGCAGCGTGGAGTTGATCGAGGCCACCGTCGCCACCGACCGTGGACCGGTGTTGAAGGCGAACGCGTGGCGGCTGCGGGTGGCCGATCCGGAGGTCGAGGTGCCGCCGGATGCGGTGGCGGCCGGCGCGTATCCCGGGCCGGACACCGTGGCACAGAGTGGGGAGTTCCCCAGCAATCAGCCCGTCGGATTCCACACCGGAATCGACTACCGCTTCGTCGCCGGCTCCTTCCAGCAGCCGGGTCCGGCGGTCTGCTGGATCAAGCTGCGCTATCCGATCGTCGCCGGAACCACTCCCAGTCCCCTGGAGCGGACTCTCGCGGCGGCCGATTCCGGTAACGGCGTGAGCGCGGTATTGAATTGGGAGCGTTACCTTTTCATCAATACCGACCTCACCGTCACGCTGCATCGTGAACCGGTGGGGGAGTGGGTCTGCCTGGATGCGGTGACCTATCCGGAACGCAGTGGCATCGGGATGGCCGAATCCCGGCTCTACGACGAGAAGGGTCCGGTCGGCCGCAGCACCCAGACTCTGCTGATCGGCGACCGGTAGGCGGGCGCCGGATTCTTCCCGCCACGGGCGACCCCGAATCTCTCGGCTACCGTGGCGACGTGGACGAGTGTGGCGCTCGCAGGGCCGGAACCTGTTGATGTCGAGGGTGTTTCGCTGGACAGCGGCCGTGCTGGCGGTGGCGGCCGTGCTCGTCACCTCCGGTGCGGCGGTTCCGTCGCCCGTCACGGGCATGGACCGCTTCTACCGCCAGCGGGCCAACTGGAAGCCGTGTGGTCTCGACACCTTGGACGCGGTCGGCGGTTCCTGCGCGGCAGTGCGGGTCCCGCTGGACTACGCCGACCCCGACGGCCGCACCCTGAACATCGCGATATCCCGGGTGCCGGCGACCGATCCGGACCGCAGGCGTGGCGTCCTGCTGGCCGATCCCGGCGGGCCCGGGGCCTCGGGGCTGGACACGATCGATCTGCTGGGAGACGTTCTGGCGCCGGAGGTTCGGGCGCACTACGACCTGATCGGCATGGATCCACGCGGTGTCGGGCGGTCCGGCGGCGGCCGGAGCTGCGGCTGGCCGATCGGTGAGATGATTCGTTCCGCCGGGGTCGGGCTGGACGGATTCCTGGCCGACACCGCTCGCGCCGCGCGTCTGGCGATGGCTTGTCTGGCAGGCGATTCCGCCGCGCTGCGGCAGGTGACGACCCGCAACACGGCTCGCGATATGGAGGTGATCCGGCGCGTCCTCGGGGAACCGGCGCTGAGCTATTACGGCGTCTCCTACGGCACCTATCTGGGTGCGGTGTTCGCGCAGATGTTTCCGCGGTCGGTCGATCGCATGGTGCTCGACAGTGCGATCGATCCGGACCGGTACTGGACCGGGATGGTGCGTGACTGGGGCGCCGCCGACGAGGCGGCACTCGACGACTGGGCCGGATGGGCCGCCCGGCACGATCCGGACTATCACTTCGGTACGACGGCGGCGCAGGTCCGCGCCACCGTCCGACAGCTGGTGAACGACCTCGCTCGTCGGCCGGTCACGGTGAACGGCTTCGCCGTCGACGATCATTGGCTGCCGTTCCTCCTGCACAACCTGCTGGGCAACTTCCGGCTGAACGGGAAGGCCGCCGACACCGTCGCCGAGTTGCGGGCCGCGGTGAGCGGAACGCCCGTCACCGACCACACACCCTGGCTGGCGGATACGCTGGATACCCTTCGGCACTACGAGGATTCGGCACTGGCGTTCGTCGCCTGCGGTGACGATGCCGCGCCCGCCGATCCGGCGCGATACTGGTCGGAGATCGAGGAACGTCGCGCCACACAGCCGATATTCGGCGCACTGGCGGCGAACATTCAACCCTGCGCCTTCTGGCCCCCGCCCGTGGAAAGCGCTACCACGGTGCGGAATTCGGTTCCGGCGCTCATCGTGCAGGCGACCGGTGACCCGCGCACGCCGTACGATCACGCCCTCGCCCTGCATCGTGATCTGAGCTCGTCCCGCCTCGTCACATTGGCGAACGTGCGGATTCACATGACTTTTCGTCCCGGCCTCAGTCGCTGCGTCGGCGCGGCCATCAACGGGTACTTCGCCGACGGGGTATTGCCGGCGGCCGATGTGGTGTGCGCGCCCGACACCGAAGCGGAGCCGTAACGCCCTGGCCTGAGGTCCACCTCGCTCGAGTGGTCGCCCGGACGCGGAAAGGCCCGGCTTCCGCGGAAGCCGGGCCTTTCGCTACGCGAAATCAGCGCGGCGCCATGCGGATTGCGCCGTCGAGCCGGATGGTCTCACCGTTGAGCATCGGGTTCTCCACGATGTGGCGGGCCAGGGCCGCGTATTCGGTGGGGTCGCCGAGGCGGGCGGGGTGGGGGACCTGCGCGCCGAGGGCCTTGATGGCCTCCTCGGGCAGGGTGGCGAACAGCGGGGTGTGGAACAGGCCCGGCGCGATGGTGACCACGCGGATGTTCACACTCGCCAGGTCGCGGGCGATCGGCAGGGTCATGCCCACGATGCCGCCCTTGGAGGCGGAATAGGCGGCCTGGCCGATCTGGCCGTCGAAGGCCGCGACCGAGGCGGTGTTGATGATGACACCGCGCTCCTCGCCCTCGAGCTCGGCGGCGGCGATGCGTTCGGCGGCCAGCCGGATCACGTTGAACGTGCCGATCAGGTTGACGTTGATGATCTTGGTGAAGTCGGCCAGCGGGAACGCGCCCTTCTTGCTGACCGTCTTGATCGCATTACCGATACCGGCGCAGTTCACCGCGATCCGCAGGGTGCCCAGTTGCGCGGCGGCGTCGAGCGCGGCGCTCACCTGCTCCTCGTTGGTGACGTCGGTCGCGGCGAAGACCACACCGTCGCCCAGCTCCTTGGCGATCGCCTCACCGTTGGAGGACGGCAGGTCGATGATCACCACCTTGGCGCCTTGGCCGTGCAGCTCCTTCACCGTGGCCAGGCCCAGACCCGACGCGCCACCGGTGACCACGGCGACCGCATTCTCGAGCTTCATACGAGGTCCTTTCTGATCGGTATCGGCGTCAGACTAGTCGCCGCACCACCCACAAGTAAATAGCGGTTCGCCTCCGCGCTCGCTGGGGAGCTGGAGGCGATCCGCAGTTCGTTCCCTGGTTATACCAGCTCACGGCAATCTCACCGGGTTGTTCCGGTTGGTCGCGCAACCTGGATGTTCTGCCGAGTTCGCTATCTATCGCTGGCCGGGCAAATACTAGAACATGTTACAGTTTCGGTGGAAGCGGCGGCAACCGCCGTGGTCGGGGCCAGGGTCTCCCACAGTGTGGCGACCGCTGCGGTGACGGCCGCGCCGCCGGTGGTCCACGCGGTTCCGGCGGGCTGGGTGGTGAGTACGACGACCACGAATCGGCCGGGCTGGGCGGGATCGGCGGACACCAGACCGGTCGTATTCAGCGTCGTGGAGTCGTCCAGCGTCATCCAGCCCTGTTTGATCGCCCAGTCCGTCCCGATGAGGGCGTCGGGGATGCCGAAGTATTGATCGGTTCCGTCGGCGGCGGTGGCACTCGCCCGATGCAGGGCGGTGAGGATCAGATCGCGCGCCGGCTGCGGGATCTCGGAACCGATGTAGCGGTAGATCCGCACCACATCCGCCGGCGTGGTGAGTGTTTCGCCCCACTGGGCCGGATCGTCCGGCGGCTCGGTGGCGCCGAGACCGATGTCCGCCGCGACACGGGAGACGATGTCGGGGCCACCGCCGGTGTCCCAGAGCGCGTCGGCGATATCGTCGTCGCTGGCCGACAACATCTGCGACAGCAGGGCGGTGGTATCCGAATCCGGCTGCCAGTTCACGCTTTTCAGCTCGTCGAGGGCGATCAGCAGTTTCACCACCGACGCGGTGTAGAACTGCTGATCGGTGTTCAGTCCTGCGAGCGTGGTCCCGGTGGTGGTGTCGACCACGTCGATCCCCACCCGACTGCCGGGTTCGGCGGCGAGGATCGCATTCTGCATCTGCTGCGCCGGCGTGTTCGGCGAAATCGGCTGGGCCGCAGCGGTGGTCGCACCGGCCGCCGCCGGCGCGACGGCGCCGACCGTGGCCGTCACCACGCCGACGGCGGCGGAACCGGGATGTGCCGCGGCGGTTCCGGTCGCCATACGAACCACCGCGATCCCGGAAATCGCGAGTACGACAGCGAATGCCGCGACAGCCAGTGCGCACCGGCGCGGACGACCGGACGGAATGCTCATATCTTCCAGAAACCGCGCGCAGCTGTGTGCAGCTCGAGGGCCGGTTGGTAGAACGCTGTCGGTTCACCGTGCCGTCGCTTTCGGGCGTGTTGGTGGACTCGGGCCCGTTCCCTGCGCCACGATCGTCGGGTGACCAAGAGCTCCTATCACCACGGAGATCTGCGAGCCACGCTGCTGACGGCGGCGGCCGAGCAGATCGCCGCCGACGGTGTCGACGCGGTGTCGCTGCGAGCGCTGGCGCAGCGCGCCGGCGTCTCCCATGCCGCGCCCGCTCACCATTTCGGCAATCGACAGGGCCTGCTCACCGCACTCGCGATCCGCGGATTCGAGCTGCTGGCCGAGGAATTGCGCGGCTCTCGTGACGATTTCCGGGAGATGGCGGTCGCCTACATCCGCTTCGCGCGGCGCCACCCCGGACATTTCGACGTCATGTTCCGCCACGACCTGCTGCGCGTCGACGATCCTGAGCTGATCGCGGCCCGCACCGTATCCGGCGAGGAATTGCGTTTCGGGGTGGCCCAATTGGGTGTCGCGGAATCCGCGCGACCGGCGACCGAGCTGGCCGCCTGGTCGCTCGTGCACGGCTTCGCGTCGCTGTGGCGCGAGGGCGCGCTCACCGATTCCGATCTCGGCGGCGCCGATCCCGAACAGCTGGCCCGGCAGATGGTCGCCACCGTCGACTTCGTCGGTGCGAAAAAGTAACGACTACAACGTATTTCGACTCAGCGCTCGTGGACCATCTCGGCGACCCGTCGCTGAGCTTCGGTCGCGTCGGTGTCCACGACGGCATCGGTGGTGGCGGTTTCGCTCCGGCCCGCGAGCAGATCGCGTATTTCGATCAGCAATTCGGTTTGGGTCGGGACGGCCTTCTTCTTGCGGCTGAACCGTTTCTGCAAGGTGTTCATCGGAAGAATGAGCACGAAATACAACACCGTCGCCACCATGAGGAAATTGATTCCCGCACTGACGATCGGGCCGACGGCGATGAATGTGGCCGGTTTTCCGGCGACCAGTTGCACGCCCAATCCGAGCTGCCCGTTGGTTCCCGCCACCGCCAGCAGCGGCTCGACGATTCCCTTCGTCACCGAGGTGACGATCGCGGTGAAGGCCGTACCCATGACCACCGCGGTCGCCAATTCGATGACGTTGCCGCGCATCAGGAAGTCTTTGAACCCTTTGAGCATCTCAGCCTCACGATCGATCCGAACACATCAACGCTGTCTCGGACCGGCAGTCTAACGGCGAGCAGCGAACCAGCAGCAACTCGATGTGGGCTCGATCACGTGTTCGGATCCGAATCCGTCGGTGCCGGACGATACTCTTTCCTGCGTGGCCGAGAATTCGCCGGAGCTTTATCGAGAACGCCATTCGCGGGTGTCCACGGGCGCGATCGTATGGCAGCGGCAGGTAACGGGGGAGTCGGCCACGGTGTTGCCGGACGGCTGTATGGATCTGCTGTGGCTCGGTGGCCGGTTACTGGTGGCCGGGCCGGATACCCGCGCCTACCACAGCGGTGCCGCCGCGCAGACCGTGTACGGGATTCGCTTCGCGCCGGGTACGGCTCCGGCCCTGCTCGGCGTTCGTGCGCCGGAGCTGCTGGATCGCCGGGCCGAACTGGACGAGGTGTGGTCGTCGCGGCGGGCCCGCGCCATGGCCGACGTGGTCGCGGCGGCGCCGGATCCGCTGCGCGGACTCGAGGAGGTGGCCCGGCGCTGTGCGGCGGTGACCGCCCCGCCCGACCCGGTGGTGGCGCAGATCGTGCGCCGGCTGGACGCAGGGGAGACGGTCGCGGCCACGGCCGACACGCTGGGCCTGGGCGCGCGACGACTGCATCGGCTCTCGGTCGCGGCCTTCGGATACGGGCCGAAGGTGCTGGCCCGCGTGCTGCGGATGCGCCGGGCTCTGGATCTGAGCCGCACCGGCATCGGTTTCGCCGAGACCGCGGCGCTGGCCGGATATGCGGATCAAGCCCATATGAACCGGGAGATCCGGGCCCTGACCGGGCGATCTCCCGGCCGTATCCGAGGGGCCGCCGCGCGCGCCGAGGGGTATCAGCTCAGCGGCGCGTAGAGGTCGACGCCGTTGCCGTCGGGATCGTGCACGGTGGCGTAGCGCTGGCCCCACACGGCGTCGAAGGGCTTTGCCTCCCCCTGGTATCCGGCCGCGACCAGTTCGTCGAAGAGCGCGTCGACCTCGGCCGCCGAACCGCATTCGACGGCCAGTCCGATCCGGCCGACGCCGGCGTCCTGTGCGATGTTCTCCTCCGAGTCGAGCATCAGCCGGAATCCGCCGGGTAGCGGAGCTTCCACGTGCCCACCACCGACGACCTCGCCGAATTCGAGACCGAGTCGCCGGTAGAAGTCGAGTGCGGCCGTCAGATCGGAGACGACCACGCCGATTGCGTTGAGTTGAGGTGCCATGGCGTCACCGTAGAGCGCCGCGGCCGGTGTCGTCTTGAACGAATCGGACGGCGTGGCTGGGTTTGTCACAATTCGGGATCGAAGGCCCGGTGACCAGGATCAATCTATTACCGCAACGTGCTGACCACCACAATCGGAGTGAATTTCGGTCGAAACGCTGGTCGGAGTGATTAGCGTTTCCCACAACGTGTTCGGGGACGCGAATCAGGGCAGGAGGGATATGGGTACCGACCAGACATTGCTGCATCGTTTCGTGATCTCGCAGATGACCGACGCCGGGATCGATCGTGACCGACTGCTGCGCGAATGCGAACTACCGGAATGGACACTGGCCGGCGAAGGCGTTCATGTGCCCGCGCGGGTCTTTTCCCGGTTATGGGAGATCGGTGAGAATTGGCTCGACGATCCCGATGTAGCGCTGCACGTCGCCAGCAGATATCAGCTGGCCGCCACGCGGCTCTACGACTATCTGTTCGCCAGCGCGCCGACCGTGGGCGCCGGACTGGCGACCTGTGGCCCGTACGTCACCGCGGTCACCACCAATCACCGCTTCGATCTGGTGGTGGAGAACGAGGCCGAGACCACGCTGTACCTGGACATGATCGAGGGCGACGGGCGTGGGCGCGAACTGGTGCAGCTGTGGGGACTGGTCGCCGTGCTGACCCGCGCCCGCCGCGTGGTGGCCGCGCCGTTCGACCCGGTCCGGGTATCCCTGCGACAGCCGGCTCCGCGTCGCCGGGAGACGTTCGCCGAGGTATTCGGTTCGGCGGTGGTGGAATTCGGTGCCCCGGTGGATTCGATGACCTTTCGGTCGGCCGATATGGATCTGCCGCTGACCACCGCCGATCCGGTGCTCGCGGAGGTGTTGCAGCCGCTGGCCGCCGCGTTGCCGCCACCACCGCCGCTGGCCTCGGCCTGGCCGGAGCGGGTATCGCGGGCGTTGGCCGATGCCTTCACCGACGGTGAGGTATCGCTCGAGCAGGTGGCACGGCGGCTCGCCATCAGTCCACGCACCCTGCAGCGGCGGCTGTCCGAGGCCGGGACCACGTGGCGGCGCGAATTGGATCGAGCCCGCCTGGCCCGGGCCCAGGCCGCGGGCCCGCTGAGCCGGGAGCGGCAGGCGGCATTGCTCGGTTATGCGGACGCCGGCTCGATGCGGCGTGCGGCGCGGCGCTGGTCGATGGTGGCGCACACGCGCACTGCGGGATCGGCCGACTGCCAGGCCTGATTCACCGGATGCGGCCCCTGATCGCGGGGCAGGCGTGGCCGCGGAGCGCTTCGCTCGATCACCGGCCTCGGCGTGCGTGGGAAGCGACCGACGCCGGGGTGGGTGATCGAGCGGCACCGCGGGCCGCGCTATGCCCGCAGATTGCTCGCCGCGATACTCCAGAACGTATGCCGGTCCAGCGCCTGGAAATCCCAGCTCTCGGCGATGGCGTGGGAAGTGGCGACGATGGCCGGTACGTCGAAGTCCTCGCGGGTCGCCGTGCCCTTGGCCTCCAGTTCGGCGATCACGTACTGGGTGGCGGTTTCGAAGGTGTACAACACGGTGCTCTCCCATCGGTCGTAACTACACATCCGGAACGCGCTGCGCGTACTTTGTCAGTCTTGTCACGCTGTCACATTCGGGCCAGCGCCGAACGCGCCACATCCGGGCAAATGTGCCATTTTCACATTCTGACGGCCGCGAGGAATCTGCGTGAGAATTCTGTACCCGCAGGCGGTTTCGACCAAACTTTTCATCGAAAGTGTAGCGCCGCCGGCAAGAGTCCGGCGGCGAGCAACTCATCGGCAAAGCCGTGGCGAACCACTAACCGGTCGGTTGCGCGAGGACGTCCTCGTAGCGGAATTCCTGTGCGATCCCGGTGCCGGCGGCATGGGCGGCCTCCTCGCGCTGCCGCAACTCGACGCGGCGGATCTTGCCCGAGATCGTCTTGGGCAGTTCGGTGAACTCGATCCGCCGCACCCGCAGATACGGTGCGAGGTGATCGCGCGCGTATTCCAGGATGGCCCTTGCGGTTTCGCGGTCCGGCTTCCAGCCCGCGGCCAGCGTGACATACGCCTTGGGTACGGCCAGGCGAGTGTCGTCGGGCTGCGGCACCACAGCGGCCTCCACGACCGCCGGATGCTCGATCAGCACACTCTCGAGTTCGAACGGGGAAACCTTGTAATCGGAGGATTTGAACACGTCGTCGGTGCGGCCGATATAGGTGATGTAGCCGTCGTCGTCGCGCGCCGCCACATCACCGGTGTGGTAGTAGCCGCCTTCCATCACCGCCGCATTGCGTTCCGGGTCCTGGAGGTAACCGTTCATCAGGTTGACCGGGTGGGCACTCAGATCCAGGCAGATCTCGCCCTCCTCGGCGGGCGCGCCGGTGACGGGGTCGACCAGCACCACCGGCACCCCGGGCATGGGGCGGCCCATCGAGCCGGCCTTGACCGGTTGCCCGGGGGTGTTGGCGATCTGCAGCGTCGTCTCGGTCTGCCCGAATCCGTCCCGGATGGTCAGTCCCCAGGCGTTTTCCACCTGTGCGATCACGTCGGGGTTGAGTGGTTCACCGGCGCCGAGGATTTCGCGCAGGCCGGCCGGGCGCTCGCCGAGGTCGGCCTGAATCAGCATGCGCCACACCGTCGGCGGCGCGCAGAAGGTGTTGACCTCCGCGCGGCGGAGCTGACCGAGCAGCGCCTCGGCGTCGAACCGGCCGTAGTTGTAGACGAAGATCGTCGCCTCGGCGATCCAGGGCGCGAAGAAGCAGCTCCAGGCGTGTTTCGCCCAGCCCGGCGCGCTGATCGCGAGATGCACGTCGCCCGGTCGGACGCCGATCCAGTACATGGTGCTCAGATGTCCGACCGGATAGCTGGTCTGGTTGTGCTGCACCATCTTCGGCTTACTCGTGGTGCCGGAGGTGAAATAGACCAGCAGTTCGTCGCCCACCTGCGTCACGGCGGGGAAGGGGCCCGCCGATTCCACCTCGGCGGCCTCCGCGTAGTCGTGCCAGCCCTCGACCGGACCGCCGACCGCGATGCGCCGATAGTCGCCGGGGACCTCGTCGAATTTCGCGGTGTCGCGGGCGTTGGTGATGACGAAACGCACCGCGCCCCTGGAGATCCGGTCGATCAGATCGGCCGGCCCGAGCGCACCCGTGGTGGGCATGACCACCGCACCGAGTTTGGCGACGGCGAGCATCGACTCCCAGAGCTCGACCTGGTTGCCCAGCATCAGGATCACCCGGTCGCCCTGGCGCACACCGAGTTCGGCGAGCCAGGTCGCCACCCGATCCGAGCGCTGCGCCATCTCGTCGAAACTCACCCGCAGTTCGCTGCCGTCCTCCTCGACGATCCACAGCGCGGTGCGGTCGTTGCCGCGCGCGATGACGTCGAACCAGTCGACGGCCCAATTGAATTCGCCGGTCAGCCGGGGCCAGTGGAACGTCCGCACCGCGGTGTCGTAGTCGGTCGCCAGCTCGACCAGCCGGTCGCGCGCCTGGCGATACAACTCGGTGTTGGACGTCATCACTGCTCTCCTGTCTGTTGCTGATCCTGCTCCGGCACGCCGAACAGGCGGACCGAGGTCGCGCGGATATCGACCTTGCGCACCTTGCCGGTGACGGTCATCGGGAATTCCTCGACGACGTGGACGTGGCGCGGAATCTTGTAATAGGCCAGGCGACCGCCGCAGAACTGGGCCAGCGTCTGCGCGTCCAATGTGGCTGCGCCCTCGCGCATCCGGATCCAGGCCACCAATTCCTCGCCGTATTTCGGATCCGGGATCCCGACCACCTGGGCGTCCAGGATGTCGGGGTGGGTGTAGAGGAATTCCTCGATTTCGCGCGGGTAGATGTTCTCACCGCCGCGAATCACCATGTCCTTGATCCGGCCGGTGATCGCGACGTAGCCGTCGTCGTCCATGGTGGCCAGATCCCCGGTGTGCATCCAGCGGGCGGCGTCGATCGCCTCGGCGGTCTTGTCCGGATCGTTCCAGTAGCCGAGCATCACCGAATATCCGCGCGTGCACAGCTCGCCCGGCTCACCTCGCGGAACGGTCAGTCCGGTGTCGGGATCGACGATCTTGATCTCGAGGTGCGGTCCCACCCGGCCGACCGTGGCGGTGCGCTGGGTGATGGTGTCGTCGCGGCGGGTCTGAGTGCTCACCGGCGAGGTCTCGGTCATGCCGTAGCAGATGGACACCTCCGCCATGCCCATCCGCTCGATCACCTGCTTCATCACCTCCACCGGGCACGGTGAGCCGGCCATGATGCCGGTGCGCAGCGAACTCAGGTCGAAGGATTCGAAGTCCGGATCGGCCAGTTCGGCGATGAACATCGTCGGCACCCCGTACAGCGAGGTGCAGCGTTCCTCGGCGACTGCGGTGAGCGTGGCCCTCGGCTCGAAGGAAGCCGCCGGAATCACCATGGCCGCACCGTGACTCGTCGCCGCCAGATTGCCCATCACCATGCCGAAGCAGTGGTAGAACGGCACCGGGATGCAGATCCGGTCGGCCTCGGTGTAGCCGCACAATTCGCCGACGAAATAGCCGTTGTTGAGGATGTTGTGGTGCGACAGCGTCGCGCCCTTGGGGAAACCCGTTGTACCCGAGGTGTATTGGATGTTGATCGGATCGTCGGCGGCCAGTCGCGCTCCGGCCTCGGCCAGGCGCGCGGGATCGGCGGCGCGGCCGGCGGCGACCAGCGCCTCCCATTCGGCGCTGTCGAACAGGACCACCTGCTCCAGATCCGGGCATTCGGGCCGCACCCGGCCGATGATCTCGGCGTAGTTCGAGCTCTTGTGCTCTCGCGCCGAGATCAGCATCCGGATCCCGGCCTGGGTGATCACGTAGCGCACTTCCTCGCTGCGGTAGGCCGGATTGATGTTGACCAGGATCGCGCCGATCTTCGCGGTGGCGAACTGCACCAGCGTCCATTCGGCACGATTGGGCGACCAGATGCCGACCCGATCGCCCTTGCCGATCCCCGCCTCCAGCAGACCGAGTGCCACGGCATCGACCTCGGCGGCGAATTCGCGGTAACTCCAGCGCACTCCGGTCACCCGGTCGACGAGTGCGTCTCGATCACCGTGGATGGCCACCGTGCGATCGAGATTGGCCCCGATCGTCTCGCCCAGTAGCGGTGCATCCCATACCCCGTGCGTATAACTGACCGGCCGGACCCGGCCCATACTCGCGCTCACACATATAGGATTCACGTCACACTTTGCTCTCCACCACCCCCGGAAAGGGGTAGCGCCGATGGCCTCCGCCGATCTGCTCCGCCCGCGCGACGTCGATGCGTTGCGGGCCGAGTTGCGGCAGGTCTCGGCCCTGTCCGGGATGCCGGTGGTGTTCGGCGGCGAGGTCTGCGACGGGGCGCTGATCCTGAGCGAGTTCTTCGGCACGCGCACCGCCGCGATGCGCGGACTGGTGGTATCCCCCACCTCGGGGGTGGGCGGTGCGGCCGTGGCCAGCCGGCGTCCGACATCGGTCGCGGACTACCGGGCGGCGGCGACCATCACCCATCACTACGACGGTCCGGTGTCGATGGAGGGACTGCGCGCGGTGGTCGGGGTACCGGTCGTGGTGGACGGGAGTTCCCGGGCCGTACTCTACGTCGCCAGTCGCGAACCGGGGCCGATCGGCGATCGGATCGCCGAGCTGGTGTTGCGGTCGAGCCGGCGCCTGGCCGTGGAACTGGCGGTGCGCGACGAGGTGGACCGGCGGCTGCGCCTGCAGGCGACGCGCGGGACCTCCGAGGCCACCACCGGCCTCGCGCCGGATGCCGTTGTCGCGGAACAGCTTCGGGATCTGCACGCCGAGGTGCGCGGGATCGCGCAGACACTCACCGATGCCGAGGCGCGCAAGCGGTTGCGCGCGGTATCGGACACCCTGGTGCGGTTGATGGGCGGGCCGGAGGAGACCGTGGCCGCGGACTCCGCGCCCGCACTGTCTCCGCGCGAACTGGACGTGCTGTCGTATGTGGCCCTCGGTTGCACCAATGGTGAAGCGGCACAGCGGCTTTCGCTGCGCCCGGAAACGGTGAAGAGCTATCTGCGCAGTGCGATGACGAAACTCGGCGCGCACACCAGGCACGAGGCGGTGGTCCGGGCACGGCGGTGCGGGCTGCTGCCGTGATGCCGCGGGCGGTGATCCGGCCCCGGATACGCGACTGCCGGCCCGGAAATCCGGACCGGCAGGTGCTGTGTTCCGCTCGCCGCGGCGGCGGTGTGACCGTGGTCGGTGTCGACTAGGCCTGCGGCTCGACCAGCTGGATGTCGAGCTCGATGGCGACCTTGTCGCTGAGCATGGCGGTGGGCAGGGCCGGCGCGACGTCGAATTCGCTGCGCTTGATGGTGCCGGTGGCGGTGAATCCGGCGTGGCGGCTGCCGTCCTGGAACTGCTGCAGGCCGCCCCACTCCACGTCGAGGGTGACCGGCTTGGTCACGCCACCGAGGGTCACCTCGCCGGTGACCTCGAACTCCTCGGCGACCCGCACCGGCTCGACGGCCTTGAAGTGCAGGGTGGGGCGCTCGGTGACGTTGAGCAGCTCGGCGCTGCGGACGTGCTCGTCACGCTGGGAGTTGCCGGTGTCGAACGAGTCGAGGTAGATGGTGGCCTCGATGGTGGCCGCGCCGGAGGCGTCCACGACGAAGCTGGTCTCGAAGTTGTTGAAGCGGCCGCGGACCTTGGAGATGCCCAGGTGGCGGACGGTGAAGTTCACCGAGGAGTGGGCGGGGTCCAGGGCCCAGGAACCGGTAGCGAGAGTGGTCTGCTCGGAAGTGGTCATGTCCACCAGATTTGCGGACCATGGTCCGGTTAGCCACACCGCGGTTATCCTGGGACTGGCAGGGCGTGGATAACAAGGCCCGGACAGATACAGGATGGTGTGGTGGCACGATCGGAATTCGGCGAGTTTCTCATCGCGCGGCGGGCCCAGTTGCAGCCCGAAGATGTCGGTTTACCGGCCGGGCGCCGGCGGCGGACCCCCGGACTGCGGCGCGAGGAGGTCGCCGCGCTGGCCGGGGTGAGTGTCGATTATCTCGCCCGCCTCGAACAGGGTCGCGACACCAATCCTTCCATGGCGGTGCTGGGGGCGCTGGCGGAGGCGCTGCGGCTCAACGAGGTCGAACGCCACCATTTCGGCAATCTCGCCGTCGGCATGGAACACGCCCGCGAGTGCCCATCCTCGGGTCAGGCACGGGAACAGGTCACCGACACCGTGCAGGCCGTGCTGGATGCCATGCATCCCACGCCCGCCTTCGTGGCGGGCCGGTGGCTCGACATCCTCGCCTGGAATCCGGCATGGCGCGATTTCGCCGAACCGCTGGGACTGCTCGACGACGTCGCCGAACACAATCTGGCCACCTACTTCTTCGCGCACCCGGAGGCGCCGCAGCGGTGGCGGGACTGGCCGGTCGCCGCGGAGATGATGGTGTCGACGCTTCGCTCGGCGCGCACGCACTGGCCCGACGATCCCGGACTCGACGCGCTGGTCCAGGGATTGCACCGATTTCCGGAATTCTCCTGCCGCTGGCGGGAACACCGGGTCACCGAATTCCGGTCCGGTGCGCTGCATATCGAGCATCCGCAGCGCGGCGACGTCGAGGTCGAGATCCAAAGCCTCAGTCCGGCAATCGATCAGAGCGTGCAGGTGTGGCTGGTCGACCGGCGCGCCGTGCGCAGTCCGGCACTGCGGCTGGTGAACGAATAACTCGCGCTCGGAGGATTCTTGCGCGCCCGAGTCGGCTCAGCTGTCGATCGGGACACGGAATCCGCGGTCCGCGACTCGTGAGACACCGATCACGCATAATCCAACGTGAGGATTCCTGCCGGCCGGTGTCTATCGATTCGAGCAGCGGAGGAGGTGCTGTGTGACCGAGGCGGCAGCGGCACCCGAGGCAGCGCTGGACGACGCCACCCTGACCGGGCGGGCACGTGACGGCGATGTCCGGGCTTACGAGCAACTGGTGCTGCGCTATCAGGGAGCGATGTTCCGGTTGGCGGCACGGATGCTGGCCGATCGGTCCGAGGCGGAGGACGTCATCCAGGAGGTTTTCCTGACCGCCTGGCGCCGCCTGGCTCAACTGCAGGACGACAGCGCGTTCTCGGGGTGGTTGTACCGGATGACCACCAATCGCTGCCTCAACGTCATCCGGTCCCGGCCGGACCGCACCGACGTGGATCCCGATTCCACCGAATCGCCACAGCGTGCGACCCAGCCCGAACACGCGGCACAGGTGCACAGCCAGATGGCCGCGCTCACCGCGGCGCTACAGCGGCTGACACCCGAACAGCGCGCCTGCTGGCTGTTGCGGGAGGTGCACGGCCGCTCCTACGAGGAGATTGCCGAGATCGTCGGCACCAACACCACCGCGGTTCGGGGGCGGATCGCCCGAGCCCGGGCGCAATTGGCGGAGGTGATGAAGCCGTGGCGCTGACGGAGTTGACCGAAAGCGACTACACGCTGCCCTGCGGGCGCAGCGTCGAACAGGTCTGGGACCGCCTCGATGCCGTGGAGGCGGGCCTGGCCGACGAACACGAATCGGACTGCCCGCACTGCGCGGCCGCGCGCGAGAGCCTGCTCACGCTGCGTGCCGCCACCCGTGAACTCGTCGACGAGCCGGACCCACCGCCGCCCGCGATGTTCGACCGGATCATGTCCGCGGTGCGGGCGGAAGTCCGGCGCGGCCGGATGGTGAGCCTGGCGACTCCCCATCCGGGCTCGGTCGAGGTCAGCGAGCAGGCGATCGCTGCGGTGCTGCGCTATGCCGCCGACACCGTGGCGGGCGTGCGCGCTCGCAGCTGCCGCATCGACGACCACGGACCCGATGCCGACGGCGGCCACGCGATCACGGTGGCGCTGTCGATCTCGGTCCGGCACGGCGACACCGCGGTGGAACGCGTCGTTCCGCAGGTTCGCGAACGGGTCCGCGCGGCGGCCACGGCCCGCGCCGGTCTGGCGCTCGAGCGGCTCGACATCACCGTGGTGGATGTCTACCAGGAGGAGTCGTGAGCGCGGGATTCGCGGAGAAAGCGGAATATATCGCCTCCGATGCGGTAATCGCTGCAGTAGCGGCTCGGGCCGCGACCTCGGTTCCCGGGGTGGCGCGGCTCGAGCCCGGTGTCCTCGGTCTGCTCGGCCACCTCGCCCGGACGGGGCGGCAGTGGTGGAGCAGCCAGGACATCGCACCCGGCGCGGGCGTGCGCGTCCGTCACAGCGGTGGCTGGCTGAAGGTGCAGGTCGACCTGTCGGTGACGGGCGGATGCCATGTCGGCGAGGTCGGGCAGGCGGTACAGCAGGAGGTGGTCCGGATGGTCGCGCAACAAACCGGGATGGTCGTCGACGCGGTGTCGGTGGCGATTCTGGACATTCAACCGGATGCGTCGTGACGGCCGTGAGCGAGGACGAACTGGCCGGCGAGATCGTCACCGCGATCGAATCGGTGGCGGGACTGCATCCGGCCGTCCCGCCGGGCGTCGCCCTCGCCGATTGGGTGCCGCGGCTGGGGCCGCGCTCGGCGGTGGACGTGAGCCCGGAGATCGTCGAGATCCGGGTGACGGCCTCGGCGCTGCCGCTGCCACCACTGCTGGACAAACTCGCGGCGGCCGTGGGTGAGCTGCTGGCCGCCACCCGGTGGGCCGGTGCGCGGCTGCGCATCGTGGTCACCGATTTGGACGCGGACGTCTTCGACGCCGCGGTTACCTAGATCATCGGTCTCGCCCGTGACATTTCGCCGTCGGCGGGGTCGTATCAGTGCAGGTTCGTTATCCGCTGTACCGCAAGGGAACTGAACTGGAGGTAATCATGACCAGCACGACAGCCGGTAAGGGCGCGGAGAACGCCAGGGCCGAGACGGGTAGGGACACCGGCGCCGGTCCGAGCCAGGGCGGAGCGGCTGCCAAAGCCCCCGCCCGGACCAGCAGCGCGCTGGTCAGCGAACAGGGCACCACCAGCATCGCCGATGTTGTCGTCCAGAAGATCGCCGGATTGGCGACCCGCGAGGTGCGCGGGGTGCACGACCTCGGTGGTGGCGCGGCACGCGCGTTCGGTGCCTTCCGCGATCGCATCCCCGGTGCGTCGGCCAGTGTGGGACAAGGGGTTTCGGTCGAGGTCGGGGAGACACAGGCGGCAGTGGATCTGGAGATCGTCGTCGAATACGGCGTCTCCATCGCCGAACTGGCGCGCGCGGTGCGCCGCAATGTCATCACCGCGATCGAGCAGATGACCGGTCTCGAGGTGGTCGAGGTGAACATCAACGTCAACGACGTCTTCATCGAAGAGGACGAAGATCAGCCGCCGGTCCGCGAACGGGTGCAGTGATATGAACGCCACCACGATCTGCCTGATCTTCGGTCTGTCCCTCGGATTCGCCGCGGCGTTCGGCGGATTCGGGGCCTTCGCGGTGGTGCTGATCTTCGGCGCGCTGGGACTGGTGATCGGCCGCTGGCTCGACGGCCATGTCGACCTGTCCGGTCTGATCCGCTCGGCGCAGGATCGGGGCCGGAAATGAGCGCCGCCGCGGAGACGGCGGCGGCACCGCGTCTCTCCGCGGCCGAGTTCCGGGGACGCACCACCGTCTCCGAGCGCGCGGTCCGGCGCTTGGCGGCCCGGGCGGCGCGTGAGGTCGACGGTGTCGCCGCCGGCCCCGAGGTGTCCGCGCGGGTGACGGCCGATACCGCCGTGCTGCGGGTACGACTGCCGGTCGATTATCCGATGCCGGTCGCGGTGGTCACCGAGGCGTGCCGCGAGCACCTGATGCAGCGCACCCACGAACTGTCCGGGCTCGTGGTTCCGCGGGTGGACATCGAAGTCTCCGAACTGGTCAACACGATCGAACCCGCCGGGGGCCTGCGATGAACCGCAGGCCCCGGCGCATCACCCCGGCCGTGCTGGTCGCGGTGGCGTTGCTGGTGATCGCGGTCCTCGTGGCGGTGTCGCTGATCCAAAACCTCGGCAACACGAAGGAATTGGTGTCCTACCACAGCATCGCGGTGCACCTGCACGAGACGACCTGGCACAGCTATTGGGTCCTCGGTGTCGGCATCGGGCTCGCGGTGCTCGGTGCGGTGCTGGTGCTCGCGGCGTTGCTGCCCGGGCGCCGCGTCGTGGAGGCGCTGGACGCCGAGGAGGGGATGGACGCGGGCATCACCCGGCGCAGTCTCGACGGCGCCCTCAACGATGCGGCGAGTTCGGTCGCGGGACTCGAAGCGGCGCGAGTTCGCCGGAGCCACAAGAACATTCGAGTCAGCGGCCGCGCCGCCCACCCGGACCACGCCGATCTGGAGCAGACGGTCAACGCGACGGTCGGCGACCGGCTCGCCCGCATCGGCCCGAAATCCGCCCCGCCGGTCAGCACCCGCCTGCGCGCGGCCCAGCAGCCGGAGCGGGTGGACAAGCGAGTGCATGTCCGCAAGGAGGTGTTGTGAGCGACAATCGCGCAGCGGCTCGCGACACCGACCGGGTGCGGGTGTCCCGCAGATTACGGGAGGTGTGGTGAGTTCGAGTTCGGCCAATCGTCCGGCGCGGCTCAATCGGGCGTTGCTCGCGCTCATCGGGCTGGCGCTGATCCTCGCCGGCGTCTATGCCATCCTCGCGTACGCGGGCGTGCTGCACTGGGTCGATCGGGATGCGCCGCTGGTGCCTGGGACCGCCGAGCCGTCGCAGTGGGTGTTCGTGGCGGTGGTGGCGGGCGCGGTCGTCGTGGGCCTGGCGGCGTTGCGGTGGCTGGCGGCGCAGTTCGCCCGGCTGCCGGCGCGGATGCGCTGGCATATCGGCACGGTCGGCAATACCGGTGAGACGCTGATGGATTCGAATGTCGCCGCCGCCCCGGTGGCGACCGATATCGAGTCCTACCCGGAGGTGCGCTCGGCGCAGGCCAGGCTGTCGGGGCCGGGCCGCGCACCGCACCTGCATCTGGTGGTCACAGCGGAACCCGATGCGGATCTGACCGCGCTGCGCCGGCGCATTCTCTCCGAGGCGGTGAGCCGGCTGGAGCAGGCGCTGGAGGTGGATACCGTACCGGTGTCGCTGGAATTGCGGCTCGCCGATCGCGGCCGCACCGCGCGGGCGAGGTAGTGGCCGTTCAGTCGAGGGGCCCGAGAACCCGCTCGACATAGGCGTTGGCGAAGCGCCCCTTCGGGTCCAGCCGCCGTCGCACGTCCTGGAACCGATCCCAGTCCGGATAGCGCCCGCGCAGTGTTTCCGCGGTCTGGAAGTGTCGCTTACCCCAGTGCGGACGGCCGTGGTAGCGATCGAAAATCGCTTCGCAGGCACGGAAATACGGTTCGTAGTCCATACCTCGGTACTGGTGTACGGCGATGTAGCAGGTGTCGCGGCCCCCCGCGGGGGACAGGAACGCGTCGTCGGGCGCCACGAACCGGACCTCGGTCGGCATCGGCGAATCGAACTGCTGCCCAACGGCTTTGATTTCGCGAATGGCGTCGGCGGCATATTCGCGCGGGATGGCGTATTCCATCTCGGTGAAGCGAAACAGCCTGGGGGAGGCGAACACTCGGTAGGAGCGGTCGATCTGGCGGCGGTAGCTTCCGGCGTAGGCGGCGCCCCGGTGGATCCACGGAATCAGATTCGGCTGCCGGCGCGCGAGGCGGCACAGCGCATCGAAGGTGTGGTTGGACATGAGGATGTCGGCGAACCAGTCCACGGCCTTGGCGCGCGGTTGTTCGGCCAGCGGGACGCGGTTGTTGCGCTTGGTCATCGCCAGCGGGCTGTGCGCGAACATGTAGAACTCGAAATGCTCGTTGCCGTCGACGAATTCGTCGAGTTCGGTCAGCACCTCCTCGACCGGTACGGGCCGCTCGATGCCCTCCAGGACGAACGAAGGCACCAGTTGCAGCGTCACTGCGGTCACCACACCGAGGGCGCCGAGATTCACTCGTGCCGCGCGCCAGCCGTCGGGGTCGCCGCGCTCGTCGAGTTCGACCACACTGCCGTCGGCGAGCATCAGTTCCACCGAGTGGAGTGCGGCGGAGATGTTCTGCAGCGCCGCGCCGGTGCCGTGGGTCGCGGTCGCGGTCGCCCCGGCGATCGACTGCACATCGATGTCGCCGAGGTTGGGGAAGGCGAGACCGAGCGGGTGCAGGGCGGTGCTCAGCGCGTTCAGGGTCGCGCCCGCCTCCACCCGGACCAGGCCGGTGGCGCGGTCGACCTGCAGAATCCGGTTCAGTCCCGAAAGCTGCAGCAGAGTGCCGTCGGTGAGCACGGTGTCGGTGAACGAATGCCCGGCTCCGGCCACGCGCACGGTATGGCCCGCGCGCTCGGCCCGGGCCAGCAGTTCGGCGACGTCGTCGCGTGTGCGCGGAGCGGCGTACGTGGCCGGCGCGCACCGTTGATCGCCGGCCCAGTTCACCCACGAATTGGTCATGCGTCCAACTTTAGAACATGGCCCAACTGTGCGCCAGCCCTCGTTCGAGCTCGAACGAGTCCGATCACACGGCCACGAGTGCGCCGGGAGTACTTACGTTGCGGACGGTTCGCTCGGTAACGTTGGCGGGTGCACGGTGCCGGACAGGAATTACTTTCTGCGGCAGGCGAATACGGCTTCCTTCGCGTTGTCGACGTCGTCGTCGTTGAGGGGTGGAACCGTCAGGGGCTGCCGCGGAATGCAGTCGCCGCGCACACCGTCCAGGACGATGCTCATGTAACGCCGCCACACGTCGGGGTTCACCGGCTTGGCGAAGCTGGCGATCGCCTCGACCATGTTGATCATCGCGAAGAAGTCCGAGGCGGCGATGCCGGGTCGCAGCACGCCCTCGGCGACGGCCTTGTCGAACAGGCGGGTGACCATCGGCTTGATTCGCTCGCGGACCGAGACGAAGCGCTCCATGGCGTCGGGCAGCTCCAGCATCACCTCGCCGAAGCCGCGGTTGCTGGCCATGTGTTCGCAGCTCCACTCGAACAGCCGGGTCAGTCCGTGCCAGGTGTCGGGATCGGCGTAGGCGGCCTCGGTCGCCTCGGCCATATCGTTGACGGTCTGGTCGAAGACCTCGCCGATGAGCTCCTGCTTGTTCGCGAACCGCCGGTACACCGTCCCCACGCCGACACCGGCGGCTTCGGCCACATCGTCGAGGGTCACCTCCAGGCCGCGATCGGCGAACAGCTCTCTGGCCGCTCTGAGGATGCGCGCGTGGTTGCGGGCGGCATCGGCGCGCAGGCGCCGGGGAGCGGGAGCGGCCGTGGCGTGATTCACACCCCGATATTACCAAGTTCGGGGATTAACCGGAGGCGCTCTCTCCGTTATCGTGATAGCTTTCCATGTAAGCGGAGACGACTCCTCCACTTCAACTCCACCACAACCGTCGTCGGACAAGGGGACCCATGACTTCCGCGATCGATCTCGAAAAGAGCCGGTCGGACCTGCCGTCGAGGCAGTCCTCCGGCTCCGCGGGCCGCCGTGGCTCGCACGCAATGCGCTGGTGGGTGCTCGCCGTACTCGGCGTCGCCCAGCTGATGGTCGTGCTGGACGCGACCGTGGTGAATATCGCACTTCCCGAGGCGCAGTTGGACCTCGGCTTCTCCAATGCCGACCGCCAGTGGGTGGTCACCGGTTATGCCCTCGCCTTCGGCAGCCTGCTGCTGCTGGGTGGCCGGCTGAGCGACCTGTTCGGCAGGCGTACGACCTTCATCATCGGATTGGTCGGCTTCGCGGTCGCCTCCGCGGTCGGTGGCGCCGCCAACGGATTCGAAATGCTCGTCGTGGCTCGCGTCGCCCAGGGCGTGTTCGGCGCACTGCTCGCGCCCGCCGCGCTGTCGCTGCTGACGGTGACCTTCACCGAACCGTCGGAGCGGGCCAAGGCCTTCGGCATCTTCGGCGCCGTCGCCGGTACCGGTGGTGCGCTCGGCCTGCTGCTAGGTGGCGCGCTCACCGAATGGGCCTCGTGGCGCTGGGTGATGTACGTCAACCTGATCTTCGCCGCCGTCGCGCTGGTCGGCGCCGTGCTGCTGCTGGCCAAGCACACCGCCGAGCACCGGCCCAAGCTCGACATCCCGGGCACGGTCACGGTCAGTGCCGCCCTGTTCGGCATCGTCTACGGCTTCTCGCACGCGGAATCGCACGGCTGGTCCAACGGGCTCACCCTGGCCTTCCTCATCGGCGGCACGGTGCTGCTGGGTGTGTTCGCGTGGCTCCAGACCCGGGTCGAGCATCCGCTGCTGCCGCTGCGGATCCTGCTCGACCGCACCCGGGCCGGTTCCTACATGACGGTCTTCGTCATGGGTATCGGGATGTTCGCGATCTTCCTGTTCCTGACCTACTACATGCAGCTGACGCTGAAGTACTCGCCGATCATGACCGGCGTCGCGTTCCTGCCGATGATCGCGGCGATGATCGCCTCCTCGACCACCGTGCCCTCGCTGCTGCTGCCCAAGATCGGACCGAAGATCACCGTCGCCGCGGGCTTCCTGGTCGCGGCCGCCGGGATGGCGTGGCTGACCCGCATCGGACTGGACACCGGCTACGCCTCGCACATCCTCCCGGCGCTGATTCTGCTGGGCCTGGGTCTCGGTGGCGCCATGTCGACCGCCTTCCAGGGCTCGACCGCCGGCGTGCACCACGAGGATGCCGGTGTGGCATCGGCGATGGTGAACACCAGCCAGCAGGTCGGTGGTTCGATCGGCACCGCGTTGCTGAGCACCATCGCGTCCTCGGCGGCGGCGAACTACCTGTCGGGCCGCCAGCCCAGCCAGCTCGCGGTCGCCGAATCGCTGATCAAGAGCTACACCACCAGCTTCTGGTGGGCGACAGCGATTTTCGTGGTCGGCGCGGTCCTCGCGGCGGTGCTGATGCCCAGCACCGCACCGGCCCCGGCCGAGGGCGAGCCGGTGCTGGCGCACTGAGTTCGGCACCTGCGGCCGCGTAGAACGCTGCGGGACAATCGAATAGGGGCGGTGCCCCGGACTCGTGGAGTCCGGGGCACCGTCATGTATCGGTCGATGCCGATGCCGGCTGTGGTGCGGGTTCCGATGGTGGTGCGGGTGGCAGTGCGGGGGCGCGGGCGAGGCGTCAGGTGCGAAACCCGGTGAACGGTTCGCCGAACGCGAAGGCGGCACCGGCACGGAATACCGCGATGTCGTGGTTCTCGCGTGGTTCGTATCCGCCGCCGCGTGCTGTTCGCACGCTTGCCCCGGCCGCCGGTGGTGGTGGGCGCGACCGAAGTAGGCCGATCGGCGGTGCGTCGACGAGCCGCACCTCGTGCCCTGAGTCCCAGGATCGGCAGGTGCCGATACGAGAGGGACGCGCCCGAACGCCGTTCGGCGGCTGCCGCCGTGGACGGGGCCGCGATGCGCCGGCGTCCATCCGGGCAGAGACCGGTGCGAATTCGGTTGTTACTCTCCGTGGCGCCGTGAGCAAACCGATGGCTAGCGACAGGGCGGTGCTGGTGAAGCGGTTCGGGGTGAGTGGCATCGAGCCCTGTGCGGCCCGCCGGCCGGCGGGCACGAGCCGAACAGGGCAGGGCGAATCCGTCGCCCCGGACCTCGGCCGGTCGCGGGCGCACAGCCGGTGCGGCGAGCCCGCGTGACCCGGATGCGGGCCGCGGCTCGGTCGCTGACAGTTAGCATGGCTCCACACATTCGGTCGGGCAGGGAGGTGCACCAGGTGGGTTCGCGGACCGGCGCCACGGTGATGGACACGCCGGAGGGGCCGAGTGTCCTGCGCACGAGTTTTTGCTCGTCGCAAGCGAATCCGTTAGTCTGGACAGCTCTCTGTGGCATATGCGACCGCTGCTCCGCCCGATCGGACGACGTTCTAGACTGCACGGATCGGGTGTGGCGGGTCCGCCGCTCGGATGGACGGGCGGACGGTGGTGACAGCGCGCGGCGCGGCAGAACGGACAACTGGTACGGCACGACGACAGGGGGTTGGCGATGAGTGAAGCACCGGACGAGTCCGCGATGCAGATCGTCACCGAAGCCGATGCGTGGCAGCCGGATCCACGCTGGCGGTCCGCGGCCCGCTTGACGGTGCTGCTGGGTGAGGACGACCACTACAAGCATCGGCCCCGCTATCACGAGATCGTGCGGCGGGCTCGCGACAGCGGCCTGGCCGGGGCCAGCGTCTGGCGCGGTATGGAGGGCTACGGCGTCTCCTCGCGCATCCACACCACCCGCATGCTGGATCTCGCCGAGAACCTGCCCGTGATGGTGATGATCATCGACGATTCGCAGCTGCTGCGCGATTTCGTGGTGGCCAACGCCGAACTCTTCGAATCCGGGACCGTGACCCTGTCCGCGGTCCAGGTGTGGCAGTCGGGCGGGGTGTCGCCGTGATTGTGATGACGAGCCGGGCGCAGGTGCCGAGGAAGGGAGGCCCGAGCATGGCCCACGATCGAGCCGGCCGACCGGCGCGGGCCGGCGATCTCGAGGATCTGCCGCATCTGGTGACGGCGTACTACAGCCGCATCCCCGATCCTGCCGAACCCGCGCAGCAGGTGGCATTCGGTACCTCCGGACACCGCGGTTCGAGCCTCGATTGTGCGTTCAACGAGGCGCATATCCTCGCCATCACACAGGCGATCGTCGAGTATCGCGCCACCCGCGGTATCACCGGCCCGGTATATCTGGCTCGCGACACCCACGCGCTCTCGGAACCGGCGTGGACCACCGCGCTGGAGGTGCTGGCCGCCAACGACGTGACCGCCGTGATCGACAGCCGCGGGCGCTACACGCCCACTCCGGCGCTCAGTCACGCTGTGCTGCGCCACAATCGGGGCGGCACCCGCCATCAGGCCGACGGCATCGTGGTCACGCCCTCGCACAATCCGCCCCGCGACGGCGGTTTCAAATACAACCCGCCGCACGGCGGCCCGGCCGACACCGTCGCGACCGACGCCATCGCCGACCGCGCCAACGAACTGCTGCGCGGCGGGCTGGCCGGGATCAAACGCACCACGCTGCAGCACGCGCTGGCCACCGGTGTGCAGCGCTACGACTACCTCGATCAGTACATCGCCGATCTGCCGAACGTGTTGAATCTGGACGCCGTGCGCGGCGCCGGAATCCGGCTGGGCGCGGATCCGATGGGCGGGGCCAGCGTCGACTACTGGGAGGAGATCGGCCAGCGCTACGACCTCGAACTCGAGGTGGTCAATCCGTTCGTCGACCCGACCTGGCGGTTCATGACCCTCGACAGCGACGGCAAGATCCGGATGGATCCGTCCTCGCGCTATGCGATGGCCTCGCTGGTGGCGATCCGCGACGACTACGACATCTCCACCGGCAACGACGCCGACGCCGACCGGCACGGCATCGTGACACCCGATGCGGGATTGATGAATCCGAACCACTTCCTGGCGGTGGCGATCGAATATCTGGTCGCGAACCGGATGGGGTGGGACGCGCTGACCAAGATCGGCAAGACCGCGGTGACCTCCTCGATGATCGATCGGGTGGTGGGCGTGCTGGGCCGGCAGACCCACGAGGTGCCGGTCGGCTTCAAATGGTTCGTCCCCGGATTGTTCAGTGGTTCCCTGGCTTTCGGTGGCGAGGAGAGCGCCGGAGCCTCGTTCCTGCGCCACGACGGCACGGTGTGGACCACGGACAAGGACGGCATCCTGCTGGCACTGCTGGCCGCCGAGATCACCGCGGTCACCGGCCAGAGTCCGTCGGCGCGCTATGCCGAACTCGAAAAGCGTTACGGCACACCGGCTTACGCTCGCATCGATGCCGTCGCGAATGCCGAGCAGAAGCGGCGGCTGGCCGCGCTGACGCCGGACGACATCGCCACCACCGAAATCGCGGGGGAATCGGTGCTGTCGGTGCAGACCCGCGCCCGCGGCAACGGCGCGGCGCTGGGCGGGGTGAAGGTGACCACCGAGAACGCGTGGTTCGCGGCGCGTCCGTCGGGCACCGAGGACAAGTACAAGATCTACGCCGAATCCTTCGAGGGGCCCGAACATCTGACTCGGGTGCAGGCGGCGGCGGAGGAAGTGGTCGGACGCGCACTCGGCATCGAGGAGCCCGCGGTCGACTGATTCGCGGAAATGTGGTGAGCGATAGTTACTGTGCCGGTTCCCGGCTGCCCGCCGAGACCTGGGTGCTGATCGGCGCGGCATTCATCATCGCCCTCGGATTCGGGCTGGTCGCACCGGCATTGCCGCAGTTCGCGCGCAGCTTCGGCGTCGGCGTCGCGGCCGCCTCGGCGATCGTGAGCAGTTTCGCGCTGATGCGCCTGCTGTTCGCGCCGGTGAGCGGGCGGCTGGTCCAGCGATTCGGTGAGCGCGCGCTGTATCTGACAGGTCTGCTGATCGTGGCCCTGTCCACGGGCGCGTGCGCGCTGGCGCAGACCTATTGGCAGCTGATCGTGCTGCGTTCGCTGGGTGGAATCGGATCCACCATGTTCACGGTGTCCTCGCTGGGGCTGGTCATCCGGTTGTCGCCGCCCGGCGAACGCGGGCGGGTCTCGGGGTTGTGGTCCACCAGTTTCCTGATCGGCTCGCTGGCCGGTCCGCTGCTCGGCGGTGCGCTGAGCGGGCTGAGATTGCGCGCCCCGTTCGCGATCTACGCGGTGGCCCTGCTGGCGGCGAGTGCGGTGGTGTTCTGGAAGCTGCGCGGATCGCAGCTGGCCGAACCGGTGGGCGCGGAGCCCATGCCGGTGGTGAGTTTCGGCCGCGCACTGGGGGATCCGGTGTACCGCGCGGTGCTGTGGTCCAATTTCGCCAACGGCGCGGCGGTGTTCGGGGTGCGGATGGCGCTGGTTCCGCTGCTGGTGGTGGAGGTGCTCGGCGAGTCCCCGGGAGTGGCCGGGGTGGCGTTGACGGTTTTCGCCGCGGGAAACGCCGCGGTGCTGTTCGCCTCCGGCCGGATGTCGGATCGGTGGGGGCGCAGACCCTTCCTGATCGCCGGCACCCTCGTGTGCGCGACGGGCACGATCGCGCTGGGGCTTGCGCCGAATCTGGTGTGGCTGCTGGGGGCCTCGTTCGTGGCCGGTCTGGGCTCGGGAATGTACATACCCGCGCAGCAGGCCGCCGTCGCCGATGTGATCGGCCCGCGGGCGCGCGGCGGCCCGGTGCTGGCCGGATTTCAGATGGCCGCCGATCTGGGCACCGTGGTGGGCCCGATCGCGATCGGGTGGCTGGCACAGCGGGCATCGTTCGGATTCGCGCTCGCGGTGACCGGTGCGCTGCTGGTGGTGGCCGCGGCCGGATGGACGGTGGTGCGAGAGCCGCTGCGGCGGCATCCGGTCACCGCGACCGTCGACTGATTTCCGCCACTCGGCCGCGCGGTCCTACCTGGCGGGAGCATCGGCTTTCGATCGCCGCGACCGCCCTACCCTGTGGCCGACCTACTGGATCCACAGATCGGAGATCATTGTGCCGGCTCGTCGCATGCGTAAATCGGCTCGGATCGGCGTCGGTGCCCTGGCAGTGGGATTGCTGGCCGCCGCCTGCTCCGGGGCGTCCGATACCGATCCAGCCGCCCCTGCCGCCCTGCGCGCGGGGCAGTTGCTGACCGCGCGGCCGCTGACGAATGGCGCCGCTCTGTCCGGCGCGGCGAGCACTCGCCTGATCACCTATGTCTCCGACGATGCGCACGGGCAGCCGATCGTGGTGTCGGGCACCGTCGCGGTGCCCGCGGGAGCGCCGCCGAAGGACGGCTGGCCGGTGCTCAGCTGGGCGCACGGCACCACCGGTTACGCCGACACCTGTGCCCCTTCCGCCGACACCGCGGACGGCCCGGACCACGATTACCTGGGGCCGGTGAACCGGGTCCTCGACGCCTGGATCGCCAAGGGCTACGCGGTGGTCCAGACCGACTACGAGGGGCTCGGTACACCCGGCGGGCATCCGTACATCAACGGCACGAGCGAGGCCGATACGGTCGTCGACATCGTGCGCGCGGCCCGGGCGCTGGATCCCTCGATCGGGAAACGCTGGGTGGTCGCCGGGCACAGCCAGGGCGGACAGGCGGCCTTGTTCACCGCGCAGGCCGGGGCCGAGCGGGCGCCCGAGTTGGAGCTGAAGGGTGCGGTGTCGATCGCGCCCGGCGGGGTGGGGCTCAGCGGCACCGTCGACTACCTGCGATCGAATCGCCCCGGCGCCGAAGCCGCCGAGGCTTTCCTGCCGGTGATTCTGCTGGGGGCCCATGCCGCCGAACCGGCCATCGATCCGGACGCATTGGTGACGCCACAGGCCGCGCCGCTGCTCACGGCCGCGCGGACCGGATGCCTCGCCCAGATCCGCGCGGTGCCATCGGTGCCGCCGGCCCAGGTCTTCGCGCCGAACGCGGACGTCGGACCGCTGACCCGCTATCTGGACGCGCAGGACCCCAGCCGCGTGACGCCGACCGTCCCGACATTGATCGCGCAGGGCACGGCCGATGCCGCCGTCGCGCAACCGGGGACCGACGCGCTGGTGAAAAGCTTGTGCGGCAGGGGAGTGCACGTCGATTACCGGGTCTACGCCGGCCAGGATCATCGCGGCAGTGTGTCCGCGTCTCTGGCCGACGCCCAGGATTTCGTGGCGCGGGTGATGGCGGGCGAGTCGACGCCCGCCACCTGCGGGCGCTGAATCTCGCTGTGCCGCAGATAGCTCGCATCGACCGGGTCCCGCTGAATGAGAGCCCGAGACCGCGACTCCATGCACTGTGACATGTTCCATATGCATGTTGTTTGCGCATCACCGTCGGCCTCGTTCGGCAATTCCGCAGTGCCACGGTGAGTTTCGAGAGGAGAACCGATGAGGGCTCAACGCTGGATAGCCGGCACCACGCTCGCCATCGCGACCGTCACCGCTTCGTCCGCATACGCCACGGCCGGTCCTGTCCCGTCGGATGCCGCGGCGCCGAGCGGTACGGTGCCCGACGACGCTGTGCACTACCGGGCCGTGAATACCGGTGGCGCAGCGGAGATCACCACCGATTCCGGCTCGATGGACGTCTCGGACGGGATCTTCCGGATCAGATCCGCCTCCGGTGTGGTGCTGGCCGGAATCCCGCTGACGATTCGCGTCGACGACGTCGACTATCCGGTGGAGGCGTCGATTCGTGACCACACCGCCACTCTGACCCCGGTCGCGCTGCCCTTCGAGGACGAGGCGCCGTGGCGCACCCGCTACGAGCGGGAGCAGGCGGCGTTTTCCCGTGCGGCACTGCAGATTACGACCGCCGCGGCCGGTGGCGCTGCGGTCGGCACCGCGATCGGTGGTATCGCCGGATGTGTGGGCGGAGCGCTGGTCGGGGCCGTCGTCACCGGGATTCTGGCGGCGCTGTTCGGCGCGGGCCCCCTGGCGGGCTGCTTGGCCGGTATCGCCGTGGGGGCGGGAGTCGGTGCCTTCGCCGGCGCCTTGCTGGTCGCGGCCCCGGTGGCCGTCGCCTCGGTCGTCCAGTACTTCACCACCGTCAACGAGCCGTTCGTCCCGAAGGGCCAGCCGGCGAAGTGAGAATTGTGTTGTATCGGCGCCGAACTCGCGCCGGCGGCCACGCGGCATCCGGTGCGAGTTCGGCGCTGTGCTGTGAAAAATGCTGAGGGAGAGCATCTTTCGGCAGGTCAGCGGATGGTGCCGACTCCCGGAACGAGAGGCAGGTCGAGCGGCGTCACCCAGCCGGGTGGCAGGGCGTTGACCGCGGGGACGGCATTCAGGGCACGCATTCCGGTGGCGAGACATCCCGCCACGGCGGGCGTGCGCCCGGATCCGTCGGTGAACCGGAAGGACGTCTCCTGAGAAATGGACGGCGAGCCGACGATATCGACCCGATACACATCGTCCTTCGTGCCGGCGGGCCAGTCGGGAGCCGCGTCGGTGCCGATGCGGTTGACGTGTTCGAGGGTGATGACCTCGCGGCCGTGGTAGACGCCGTTGATGGTGAACCGGATGGCGGCGACGTTGCCGGCCGCGACGACGCCCTTCGCGGACGGGCGATCCACGGGTGTCACCCATTTCTCCCAGGTGGTGGTGACGGCGTCGAGTTCGATGCCCACGGCGGTCGCGATCATCGGCACGGTGGCGCCCCAGGCCATGATCAGCAGATCGGGGATCTCCAGCATGGCCTGGAATTCCGGCGGCCGCCCGATGCCCATCTCGACCTCGTAATCGCCTTCGTAGGCGGTGTAGTCGAGTAGCTCCGAGGCGCGTACCGACTCCACCTCGCCACACAGGCCCAGCAGAGTCATCGGGAACAGGTCGTTGGCGAAGCCGGGATCGATACCGGTGGTGAAGCAGGACGCGCCGCCCGCCGCGCAGGCCTCGGTGATCGGATCGCGCCAGGCGGCGGGGGTCTGCGCCATATCCGGCCACACCCACGGTGTCATCGCGGTGGAGCACACGTCGATTCCCGCCCGCAGGAACGACCCGATGACCCGGATGTTCTCGTCGGCGAACTGTGCGGTCGGCCCGTAATGCACCACCGCATCCGGGCGCAGTGCGATCAGTTCCTCCACCGATTCCGTGGCCCGGATGCCGGTTTCACCACCCCCGCACAGCAGTCCGGCGTCGCGCCCGACCTTGTCCGCGTTGCTGACGCCGACGCCTACGAGTTCGAAGAGCGGATGGCGGATGATCTCGGCGAGCACCATGGAGCCCACCACACCGGTACCCCAGAGGACGATTCGCTTCTTCGCGTAGGTCACCGGAACTCCTTGCAGCTGTGAGTATTTCAGTTGTGGTATTCGCCGCAGTCGACGGTGAGAATCTGGCCCGTCACGGCGGAGGCGAGGTCGGTGGCCAGGAACAGGGCGGCGCGGGCCACCTCTTCGGGGGAGGCGAGGCGTTTGAGGTCGGTCGGCTCGGCCTTGCGCCGGTAGATCTCCTCATGGGTGACGCCGTCCTGGGCGGCGAGCCAGTCGAAGTAGGCCTTGTTCACGTCCTCGTAGATGTAGGAGGGCGCGACACTGTTGACCCGGATGCCGCGCGGGCCCAATTCGGTCGCCAGCGACGAGGCCAAATGAGCGAGTGTGCCTTTCGACAGCTTGTAGCCGGCGTAGATCGGCTCGGAATCGAAGCTCACACAGGAATTGAGCATGATGATCGAGCCGCGTGTCGCGGCCAGCGCATCGGCGAACAGCGTCGAAAGCCGCAGTGGCGCGAAGACATTGGTCTCGTTCGCGGTCCGCAAGGCGTCCAGTTCGATGCCGGTGATCGGTTCCATCGGCGGGATCGCGAAGGCGTTGTTGATCAGGCAGTCCACCCGGCCGAATTCGGCGAGGGCGCGGTCCACCAGCGCCCGCCGCTGCTCCTCGTCGGTGATGTCGGTGGGCACCACCAGTGCCTTGCGGCCGTGGGACCGCACCACCTCGGCCATCTTCTCCAGCCGGCGTTCGGTGCGGCTGACCAGCACCAGATCCGCGCCCATCCGGGCGGCCTCGGCGCCCAGTGCGCGGCCCAGGCCCGGGCCGACACCCGACAGCACGACAACCTTGCCCTCGAGCAGGGGGAGTGGCCGGTACGTATCCGCGGTGGCGATCGGCTGGTCGGTAGTGGACACGACTTCTCCTCGGATTCAGCAGTTACAGAATGTAACGACTCAGATGTGACAGACTGTAACGACTGATGCTCGCGCTGACAAGGACGGTTGTGTCGTGAACGCTCGCCATCGACTCGGTCCGCATCGCGATCCGGAGGTGGATCGAGCGGTCCTCGAGGCCGCACGCGAGCTGCTGGTGGAACGCGGCTATGCCGCCGTCTCGATCGATGCGATCGCCACCCGGGCCGGGGTGAGCCGGCCCGCCATCTACCGGCGCTGGCCGTCGAAGGCGCATCTGATCGCGCGAGCGGTCTTTCCGGATGTGGGCGGCGAGGACGAGGCGAGCGATCTGATCGAGGAGATCCGCACGGTTATCCGGGGCACGATTCACCTCTTCGGGGCCCGGCCCGCGCGCGAGGCGATGCCCGGGTTGATGACCGAGATGCGAGCGGATTCCGGTCTGTACCAGAAACTTTCGGCACGACTGGATACGCCGACCCGGCGCGAACTCGCGCGGTATCTCGATTCCGGGGCCGTGCGTGGCGGAATCGACTCCGACACGGTGCTGGACATGATCGCCGGTGCCGCCTTGTTCGCCATGTGTATCCGGGATATCGACGATACGGAGGGTTTCGCCCGGTCGCTCGAGGAATTGGTCCTCTACGGGCTGGTCGGCGTGCCCGCGAGCGAGGCGGAGGAACCGCGGGCGTAGGCGGGTGAAATCCGGTTGCCGGGAAATCTGACGGCCGGATTCCGGCGACGGACCGGTTTTGGCAGAGTGGACGCCGTGAATTCCTCGGATTCGAAATACACCCCGCGACCGATGTCGAACCGCACCACCTACGCACTGGGTGCGGTGGCTCTGGTCGTGGTCGCGGTGATCGTGGTGCTCGTCGTGCGCTGGAACAGCGACCATGGTCTGACGGTGCAGGAGGACGGTTACGGCGCCGCGCACGATCCGGCGGTCCAGGCACTACTGGATTCCGACGGCGCGATCGTGCTCGGTAAGACTTCGGCCGCGAAGACCATCGATATGTTCGAGGATCCGATGTGCCCGTCCTGCGGGGCGCTCGAGCATTACTACGGACAGCAGATCGCCAAAGCGATCGACCAGGGAAAGCTCGCGGTGCGCTATCGGTTCGTGAACTTCCTGGATCCCAAGTCCAGCAGTAAGGACTATTCGACCCGCGCGGTGGCCGCGAGCGAATGTGTGGCCGATGCCGGTGACGGACCGGTGTTTTCGAAGTTCCACATGGCGCTGTTCACCACGAAGCAGCCCAGTGAGGACGGCGGCAATCTGACCAACGATGAATTGGCCGCGATCGCCAAGGATTCCGGTGCGTCAGCGGAGGTGCAGTCCTGTATCGCCAAGGGCGACCGGGTGGATTCCGCGCGCAACCACGCCCAGTCGTCGCTGGCGGCGTTGAAGGATGCGGTCGGTCAGGTGCAGACACCCACCGTGCTCGACGGCGGTAAGAATGTCGATGTGGAAAATTCGGATTGGGTCACCAAGCTCGTGAGCTGATCGCAGTCGCGCGGCGATGTCGCGCTGGTCGAGGTCCCGGCCCGGACGGTATCCCCAACCGCCCGGGCCGGAGTCGTAGAGCCGGCGTTCAACAGATTTCGTCGTCGCCGAGCAGCACCTCGTAGATGCGATTGCGGGCGTCCGCGATCGCGTTCACGGTGTCACGCAATTGTCCCGCCATGGCGGCATATCCGGCGCCCGCGGCCGTCCGGTCGAGTTCGGATTCCAGCCGGAGCCGCAACTTCTCGAGCGCGGCGATCCGTTCCCGTTCCACACCGGCGTCGATAACGGTCGGCGCGGGTGGACGATCCTGGCAAGTCATGGTGTTCGCGGTGTCCTCCGATCACTGGGGTGGGCAGTAGTAGTGGAACGAAAGTTGTTCAGCGGCGGTAACTTTCACCGGACAGGAGACAGTCCTCCGGAGTGCCCTCCGCGAGTCGTCGATGCACCAGAGCGTGTTCTCCGATCGGGTAGCCCGGGTCGAGTGTCGAAACAGGCGCTGCTGCAACGGATGTGGTGACCGGGCCGGAACCGACGACGGGCGTTTCGGAATCCCGGTGCGGAAACAGATAACGGCCTATCTCGTCGACCGTGGTGTGCACATCCCCGGTCGGGCTCGTCCACCGCAGCCGGTCCGCATCGAGCCGCCGCACCTCCCAGCGAGTCTTGTGCTGCACGGTGAGCAGCGCCAAGCGGGAATGATGGGGACACAACGTGAACCGTCCGGGGGCGCCACGCCGATGTCTCGAGCCGTGGACGGTATCGCCGGACCGATCCGCATCGGTAGTGCCCGTGCTCCCCTCCGGCACGGGCATATCGGTTGCCACCGCGACCATTACGCAGCCCGGGAATGCGCACAGTCCGTCGATTCGGAGGGCGGATTCGGCGATGGTGACCGATTCACCCCGTTCGGCGATCCGCCGAGCAAGTTCCGCGTCGATCGGCCCGTAGCCCGCCAGATAGGCGGGCTCCTCGCTCTCCCCGCTCAGGGCTTCGGCGCTGACACCGACCTGGATCAGCGGGCGGCGAGTCCGGGCTCGCCCGGACCTGCGTGGGACATTCGATGCGGATGATTCGGAACCTGTTGCGGTGCAGCGCTTTCCCCGTCCGCAGGCGCAATCGAGTCGCTCCGCGCCCTCGGCGAGGGCGACGAGTGCGTCCGCGCGGCG
>NZ_LZML01000149.1:0-23289 GCF_001665695.1 Nocardia sp. 852002-51101_SCH5132738
CACCACACCCACACCCGACCCGGCCGGAGCCGGACCCGGTGGCGCAGGCGGAGAAACCACCGGAACAGACGACGACGGCGCCGCTGGAGTATTCGCCCCCGACGGTACTCCCGGGAGCGACGGCGTCACGGCCTTGTCGGGCTTCGACCGTTGTTCCATGGGGCGCAGCGTCCACGGCGTGGTCCCGTCGGACGGCTGCTCCTCGTTCGGCTCACCGGTGACTCCGGGCTGCACTTCGGCGGGTGATGTCATGCCCCGGCCCCCAATACCCGTTTGACCTGTACGCCCCGGCTCATCGGAATCGTCTGCTGCACAAGGCTTCCCGTCGTTGCATCGGCGGTGATCATGGTCCCGTCGCCGAGTGCCACACCGGCGCGAGCCGGCCCGCGCGAACCGTAGTCCCAGAACACCACATCGCCCGCCGATGCGGCGGAAAGCTGCACGCGCTGACCGCAGATCGCCTGGCCCGCGAGGGTCGTCGGAAGGATCACCGCGCCCGAATTGCTGCCGCGAATGGCGTCCGTCGAAGTCTGGCAACCGTTTCCGGTGGGCGCGGGTGTTCCGTCGAGCGACGTCTTCTCACATCGCTGTGTGGTCGCGGCCACCGACGCCTGGTAGATCACTCCTCGCACCAGTTCGGCCATATCGGCCGCCTGGGAGCGGTACCCCGCGGCGAGCGCAGCCGCGCAACTGCCGGCGAAGCCGGTATTGCCGTAGGCCAACTCCGGCATTTGATAGGGCGCCGACTGCATCGGTCCACTCAGACACGACCGGATCCAATCGGAGACGTCGTTGTCGCTCGGGTCGACGGTTACGCTCGCGTACGGATTGGTCGACGGGATCTCCGATGCCGCGACCGTGCCGCCGCCTCCGCACTTCGAGACGGTGGTGGCCGTGGGTGTCTCGCTGGGGTCGTCCCCGATCGCACTCGCGCATTGGCACTGCAGGTCCGAGGCCGACGAACCCGACTGTGCCGCAGTAGGAAACACCGCTCCCATGAGTACTACACCGCACAGCGCGACAACGACCACGAGACCCCAAGCCCACCACGGTACGAATGCCAATGCTGTCCGCAGTCCATCCGGCCGATTGCTCATCGACAGCCTCCTCACAAGCCTCTCGGTTTATCCGCTGCCTAGCGAATGCGGCGACCGACGCGTCCCATTTCGCGTCGCCAGTTCGGGTTGGGAGGGTTGGTGCCGGGCGGTTGAGGAGCGTTCCACGGTGTCCGGTGAACCCGCGACGCCCAGAGATCCGTGTCGGCCGCATGGGAGATGACCCGGCGGACCTCTCGGATATGGCGCGGGTTCCCCGGATCGTCGACCAACCGGTCGACGGCGGTGGAGACAACCCGCGCGTGCTCGTTACCGATCCACATGAGCATCCGGTCGGCACTATTTTCGTCGATTCCTGCCAGAGACGCCATCCTTGAGCGACCACCACTTGCCACCAGTTGCAGTTGCTCGATCTGTTCCTGGCTCGGGGCCGCCATGTATTGCTCGACGAATCGTCGCTCTCGGCCATGGCGAGCCCCGCCGTCCAAGGTGACGCCACCCGGATTCGCGCGCCGAAAGCGGAAGGTCGCCGCTTGCAGCGTCGCCAGATCGGCTGCCGCCTCCTCCGCCGTGCCCTCCCCCCGGAGCACACGATTTGCCGAATGTTGGGCGCGCGAAATGGCCGAGACCACATGGCCGAGGTGCTTGTCGGTGAGTGTCTCGTCCTCGGCGTTCTGTGCGACGATGCCCCACGAGCGGATGGCGTTCGACATGATTTGCTCATCGGTGAAGCCGGCGCCGAGCATTGCGCCCCAGGCACTGTCGAGGCCCCCGCCGTAGTCGAATACACCTTGGATCGCCGCGGAGGCACCCATAACCGTGTCGACGCCGCCGGCGGCCTCGGCCGCTTGCCGCGCCGCGAAGGCGAACTGATGCCGATTCATATAGGACTGGGTGTACAGACCGTCCGCTCCACCGAAGTTTTCCCGGCCCCACACCCCCCACTGCGCGAGCTGCGCCTCACGCTCGGTACGCGAGAACGGCCGCAGCGGGCTGCGGGTCCGCCCCCACATCCATTCGGTGAGCGGCGAATTGCTCACGGTGCTGACCCCGGCCAGGGTCGCCAGCATCGCGGCGCCGCCCAGCTTGTGCTTTGCTCCGGCCTGTCCCATGCCCAATGCCGTACCGGAACCTCCGCCGCCGCCGCTTCCGCGAGATACGCCCTGCATCGCCAGTGCGAAGCGGTTGGCGACCCATTCGTTCCCGCTGGTCAGCCCCGCGCTCAAACGCTGCAACTGGAAGATCGCGATGATTTCCACGATGGCGCCGATGACGAAGATCGCCATGACGTCGTTCTCCGCTTCCTTGAACAAGTTGCCCAGGAACAGCACATAGACGCCCAGGAAGATCGTGTAGCAGGCCATCCGCGCGCCCGCGATGAAACCGTCGACGATATTGCGCACCAGAAAGGTTTGGGTGGGCCCGTAGACGAAACCGCCCGCCGCGAATCCGAAGATCGACATGAACCCGTGATAGATCGTGTCCAGCGCGGCTTTGATGATCTTGAGGGACAGATAGACCGCGAACAGCAGTAAGATCGTGCCGGCGACCAACAGGATCAATCCCGCCCCGATCTGGGGGACGGTCGGATTCTGGGTCGCTTTGTAGGCAGTCCTGTCGCAGTTCTTCATACCCTCCTTGACGGCATTCTCACTGCCGTTCATCACCGCCGAGGTCCACGCCGCCTTGCACGCCGAATCGGTGTCGACGACGCGGCCGAAATTCCATACCTGTAGCGGGCGACGGGCGAAGTTGTCGGCGAGATCGGCCTGCATCTGTGGCACCAGTGCCGATGCGTTCGGGTTGCTGTTGCCGTTCAAGCCGGCAGCCACCGACACCCCGATATTGCGGCCTTGGGCCAGTAAGCCGTCCGACGACAGCACATCCGCGAGCGGCTCCGCGAGGAATATCGGCCCTGCCACCGCGATCAACAACATGGAGACCACCTGCATGGTGGCCTTGGCGTGGAAACCGCGGACCACGAACCACGCTACGAAGAACGCTCCGATCGTGACCGCAGCCGCCAACATCATCGGCGTGGCGATCTGGCCGCTGAGACTGTGCGCGACACCTTCCAGAGCACGACTGAACAAATTGAGCCATGCGAAGCTGAGAGCGTATCCGATCAACCAGATGGCCGTGGTCACGATCACCATCCAGCCCGCGAATTCGAGGCTGAGCACCAGCGACAGCGCGGTATTCGCCGGGTGAAGCAGTCCGCCGTGGTTGGTCGCGAAGATGTAGCTCGACAACTCCGCGCCGGACGAATCGCGCACATGCATCCAGCTCAGTCCACTGTTGACCGAGGACCCCTCCGCATCCCCCTCCCCCGTCTGTGCCGTGGCCACCGCACCGAGCACCACCGGCAGCACGACCATCACGACGAACACGGCCAGCGCCGAGACACTCCAACGCCGCCGCCGAGTGGCCGACATCAAATTCCAGCATCGGCGGGCCACCGCGCGCGGCTGCCACCGAGCCGGGTCGAAGAATTCGAATTCCCAGTCCGGACCGAACCGGCCGTGCACGGTGCCCGTATCGCCGATCATGGCACCGCCTGTCTCTCCAGTATCGCGCGCTTGGGTGCGGCATTCGGCGTACTGCTGATGGCCTCGGCGCGATCGGGGCGGGCGGGCCCGAGCACCTTGCCGCGACCGATGCGGTTCAACGCGTCTCGCATGAACATCTCGCCGCGCCGCTCCTCGGGCACCTGCCGTCCGGGGCCGATCGGCGGGGAGGTCTCCTCGCGCAGAATCTGGAGTAGGAAGGGCGCCTCGTCGAGGTCCACGCCCAGCCATTCCAGGCTGTTGCGGGCCAGCGTCTCGTCGCGCTGCCGGAAGACGAACCGGTTCGGGATCAGATTGTGCGCCGCGCCCTGGAAGTCGGTGGCCGGATCGTGTGAGGCCAAACCGATCGCGGCCAGATGCTTTCGGCCGTCGCGACTGAAGTCGCTGGTCACCGCGGATCCCACCTGAGTCTGGGTGAAGTGGTGCGCCTCGTCGCCGACGAGCAGCCCGAACCGGCCGTTGTCGGAGAGGAACGCCTCTCGCGCGGTGACGCCCACCAGTTCGTACAGCGCGGTGCCCAGGCGCTTGGTCAGCGGCAACCGGTTGTACAGGTGGGGGGTGACCAGTTCTTCCGCCGTCGGCAGCGCCAGGTTGTGGCTTCGGATGACCGTGGCCGCGGCGTCGAGTCGCAGCGGTCGCAGGCCGGGATCGAACAGGACCGGCACCCGCTCCACGATGGCTCCCAGCCGGGCGGCGAGATCGGCGTACTCCTCGGCACTGCCGTGCTCGTCGCGCAACCGGCACACCACGCGATAGAGATCGAGCAGACTCCGAATGCCGTGCTCGGCAATACCTTTCGGAGTGAGCATGCTGCCGATGAGCGCACCGGCACCGCTGGTGGGCGACAGGTCCAGCAGAGGCAGGATCGAGTCCAGCGCACGCTCACCGGCGACACGCGGATCGAACAATCGCAGCGGATCCAGCGACACGGTCGGATTGCTGAGGTCGATGACGACCGCGTTGTCGATCGAGGAGGCGAAATGTTCCCACTCCCCGACCTGACTGCGGTCGATGGCGAGGAACTGCCCGCCCATATCGTGGACCAGCACCGCCATAAGTTTCAGGAAATACGATTTACCCGAACCCAGTTCGCCGGTCACCGCGAACGAGGCCGACAGGTCGTGCAGCGCCGCTTCCATGATGCCGAAGTGAATCGGCTCGAATTGGCCGGAGAGCAAATTGACGCCGATCACCGGACCGCTGTCGTCACCGATCTGACTGGTCGTGAAGGGAACGAAACCCGACCACATATCCGACGGCACGATATGGGCGAAGTCGTCGTAGGCGCGCCGGGGCGGACTGCCCGGAATCATCATGGACCACAGGTCGACCTGAGCGCCGACAGGTGCCGTCATCTCCACCTGAAAGCGTTTGTATCGGCGTTTGAGGGTATTGACCGCATCCATGGTGGTGTCGTGCGAGGAGCTGCCGACCGCGATCACGGTCGTGAACGACACCTCCGATTCGCCACCGTTGACCTCGAAGTGATTGTTGTATTCACCGAGCATCTGCACCTTCGACATCAACGTGTTCTGCGCGAACGACACCTCCTGATCACGCTGATCCATCTGCTCACCGAGACGGCGCAGATTCTGCTCGTTGTTCTTCAGCACCGCGTCCGCGGGGCGCGTCGAAATTCGCATCGCCCAGTCGATGGTGACGTTCTCCATACCGTCGAGGACGCTGAGGAATTCGCTGCCGCCGGGAAAATTCATCCCGGAGTACGGGAACGAATGGGGGGTCAGGATCGCCTGATAGGACGGCCGGAATTCGAAGTCGGGCTGAACCACCTTGATCACCGGCACGAACGACGGACGCAGGCGGCGGTTGCTGTCGGCCTGGGCGCCTTCGTCCAGGGCCGCGGACCGGAAGACGGCGGCGGTGGCATCGTCGAGAACGCCCGCGCGGGTCGGCGCGACCGGATCGCCGACCGCACCCCGGGACAGATAGTGCTCCCACAGCCACTGGAACAACGCCGCCGGCACCGGCACCGGTTCGAAATCGCCACCGATTCGCGAGAGGATCTCGTTCGCGGTGTCGTCGTAGGCCTCCAGATCGGCGCGTGACAGCGCTGTGGCATCGATCGTGGTGGTGCTGCCGCGCCAGATCCGCGACAGTCCCGACAGTGCCGGGCCGCTGGATCCGACGGGTATGGACAGCAGGAAGATCCGGGTCTGCGGCACGATGGCACGCACCCGTTCGTAGGCGGCGACCACCTCGAGCGCGTAATCCTCGCATTCGTCGAGATCGACGCCCTCGACCATCTTGCCCAGCACGTCGATGGTGTTGAGCCGCGCCTGAATTCCCAGCAGGAGCGAGCCGTTGGGCAGGTTGTTGATCAGCGCGTGGTGGGCCGCCTTCACGTCGAACTTGTCACCGGCCTTGCGCAATCCGTAACCGAGCGGATTGATGAAATATGTCGCGGTGACCAATCCGGCGTGCGTGAATTGCAGGTTGCCCCGAATGGCCGCGGTGGGCTGGATATCTCGCTCGAACGCCATTCAGTGCACTCCTCCTGCCACTGCGCGGCTACCCTCGGCACGAAGCGAAGTGGACTGGGTAGCAAGCAACTCGGCGACATTTCCCGATCCCGGCCGGCCGACCGGCGCGGCCTCGGGCGCCGACCCGTCCGGGAAGATGATGACCACGGATTCCTCGATGAACAGGGTGTGCCGGGCGGATTCGGCGGTGACCGGAAAACCCGAGGCCGACACAGGTTTACGGACGAAGACCAAACGGCCGAACCACATGGCCCGCGAGATCATCCGTACCCCGGTATAGGGCAGCAACCCCAGGCCGAACACCGCCACAATCGTCAGGATCAGCCCCACCACGAAAGTGATCGCCGGATTCACCGGCAGGATCATGGCGAGGACCGAGGTAACGAGAATGACCGCGATACCGCCGGCCACCTGTGGAAGTGTGTACGGCCCGAATGGCAGTTTCTGCCCGTTCTGCGCTTTGCCGATCATGGTGGGCACCCGTTTGATCGGCGTGTACACCTTGATCAGCTGGGTCATCGGTATCGCCCGACCGGTTGATCGGGCACGACGCTGGTGGCATCGGATCGTGCGTAGTTGACCAGTGTCGGCAGCATCCAGAACAGCACCGCCGCGAGGATCGCCGAGCCGACCACGCCGAGCACCTTCGTCGGCGACAACTTCGACTTGGCCGCCTCGGAGATGAGGATGCCCATGGCGAGGATCGTGATGACGATGATGCCGAGCGCGCGGACCACCAGCAGGATGTAATACAGCAGCGCGTTGAGATTGTGCATGAGCGTCCCTTCTCGGATCAGTTCTGCGTCGCCGGCGGGATCTGCACGGTCGTCGTCGGTGCGGCGGGTTGGCTACTGCTCGGCGCCGGTGCGCCGGCGCCGCCGGGACCTGTGCCGTTCACGACCGTGAGCGGATTCGTCAGCGCCGGAACACGATCGATGGCTTGTATCTGCCACTGTCCGGAGGGGCGCACCATGGTGAGCGGATAGGACAGCGAGACCGAGGCGCCACCACTTCCCTTCGGCGCCACCGTGGCGAGCACTTTCGCGGCGTTTCCGCTACTGCCGCAACTGGATTCGTCTGCCGTGACCGAGACGCTCTCGAGGCCGGTGAACGGAGCCGGGCGCAATGCCGTGATCCCGGCGCCGACGGCCGTATAGCGGGCGACATCCCCCGATCCGGTCAGATAGGCAGTCAGGAAGCCGGTGGCGACATCGGCCAGCGGCGTATCCGAGGGGCAGGGCGTGCCGTAGGCGAGGGTGATATCCGGGCCACGCCCCGGCGGCTCCACCGCGGCCGGCAGCGACAGCGCGCGCCTGCGGCCGTCCGGTGTCACCGATACCGCGACCTGGTAGTACTGGCGGGCGTCGGTCACGCTGCCGGTCCGACCCGGGTGCACCGATATCGTGACCGCCCAGATCTCGACGCTCGCAGTCGATTCGGTGCGGCTGACGTGGACGACCATCGGGTCGCTCACCGGATGCGCGGTGGCCGGCAAGCGCATCTGCTGGCCCGGATCGACATAGTCGGCGATCCGATCCTGCTGCCCCGCGCTCGAACCGAGGTAGCTCACCACGAAGTCCTCGGCGAACGATGCCGCCAGCTGAGCATGGCCGATCAGGGTCGTCGTGTTCGCGTCGGACGGCCCCTGCGGCGGCTCCGAGAACCAGGACAGGACGGCATGTCCACCGCCGAGGACGGCTAGTACGGCCAGTACCGCGACGAGGATGTTGTCGCGGCGGCGTCGCGCGGCCATCCGGCGAAGCAGTGCTTCGCCCGAATCCGCCGATCTACCAGCAATTGCCCGCACTCTCGGAATGGTAGAGAGGACAAGGGCATTCACCCTTCGGACTGTTCCCTGCCGTGGGAAGGCGATCAGTACACGGGGCTGCGCTTCATCCGGCCGGCCAGACGATGCCGCAGCTGGTCGTCGTAGCCGATCGGGGTGTGCAGATGCGGAAGCCCCGAGGACTGCCGTTGCGGCTCCATCACCGGGAGATCGTCGGCGACGCGAACCATCTGGGCGATCGCCAATTGCCGCGCCGAATATCCCGGGTAGGGGTACAGCAGCAGGGAGGTCGGGGTGTACCCGCCACCGTAATTCAAAGCGCGGACGGTCACCCCGGCGGTGTCGCCCGCGCGCAACCGCTCGTCGAGGGCGAGCAGGCGATGGCGATCGTCGGGATGGAAGACGTCGATCGGCCGGAACAGATAGTCCCACCTGATCCAGGGCGCCGGATCGGTCAGCCAGTGCGAAATGCTCGTGTATTCGAGTTGCACCACAGCCAGATGAGTGCCGGCACGGCGATGCGCTTCCCGCAGACCGACCTGCTCCAGCGTCGACCACGACATCGACGCCCGCTCGGCGCCGATCTCCTCGATCAACAGCCATGCGCCCCTGGATCGTTCGTCGTTCCGTGCGCGCATCGTGATGCGCCAGCGGCCGGGACGTTCACCGTCGGCGCGGACGGTCACGTCGAACTGCATCTTGGCGCCGGCCGTCGGCTCGTACAGCAGATCGAGCACCTCGGTGTGCCGGTCGAATCCCGACATCCGGTGGAACAGTTCGGCGATCGATATCCGCGGCACGTACTCTTCGGCGGACATTCCCGACAATCGCGCGATACCGCCCGGCAGCTGGATGGTCTGTGTCGACAGATCCCAGATCGCTCCGACCGCCGGACGCAGCGCCGGCACCTCCGCGGTCGCCGGACCCAGCCACAGCCGGATGGCATGGACGTCACCGGCGGGACCGAAGACGGGTTTGATCAGCAGCCGATGCGGACCCGAGCGGGTCGCGATCCGCAGATCGACCTCCTGCGCGTGATCGCGGGCCGAGATCATGGCCTCGGCGATCCGCGCGGTCGTCAGGCCGTCGTAGATCGCGGGCATCTTCGCCAGCTGCCGTTGCAGCACACGCTGCCACGCCGCGAACTCGCGGGGCGTTTCCCCGACCGAGGCGACCGACATCGTCTCCGGCGTCAATGTTTCGATCGTCGTCCATCCGATCACCGCGTCACTCATCGCACTTGCCCTGCACCAGCCGTTCCTCCGCACTCATGACCGACGGGTTCAGACGATCATCGTGACCTAGACAATGTACCGTTATCCAGCGGTGCGATCAATAGGAGAAGAACAACTGCACTGGTCAGCAGTCCGACCACTGCAAGTGAACCATGTTGAACGAACGCCCATTTCGTAAACAGACGTTGAACATGCGAAATCACGGCCGACGCCCGCATCCTGCGCGCCTTCGGCCGTGATCGACGACGGTGCCGCTAGTCCTGGGCCGCGATCAGGGCGAGAACCCCCGCCCCGGCCAGGACGCCGAGATCCTCCAATTCCGAAGGGACCACTCGCAGTGCGGCCAGGAAGCCGGCCCGGGCATGGGTGGCCACGGCCGTGTTCAGCGGCTTCCACAGCGCTGGGCCGGCCGTGGCCATCGAACCGCCCACGACGACGAGACCGACATCGAGCAGCGGCGCGATCGAAGCGATGGCCCGTCCCAACGCGGTACCCACCCGTTCGAACGCCGCGACCGCAACCTCGTCGCCGGACTGCGCCGCCGAAACCAGTTCCGCCACCGTGGCTCCCGGCCAGCCCCGGCCCCGAGCCCACTGCACCGCGGAGAGGCCACCCGCGACGGCTTCGAGACAGCCTCGACCACCGCATTCACACGGTTCGTCGTAACCGGGAACGAGCAGATGGCCCAGATGACCGGCATTGCCGGTACGCCCCACGACCACCAGGCCGCCGACCATCACCCCGGCACTGATCCGATCCGATACGGCGATCGACACCGCGTCCATCACCTGACCCGTCGCGCCGAAATTCTGTTCGGCCAGCGCGAGGCACACACCGTCCAGCCCCAGTTGCACACTGGCGCCCGGGAACGCCTTCTTCACGGAATCGACCAGCTCGAAACCGGTCTGCCACTCCTTGACCGCGGTCGGCGCGACGACGCCGGCGGTCATGTCGATCGGCCCTGACGATCCGATCCCGATCGCCGCCACATCCTCGCCGCCGGCGGTCTCGTGCAGCAGTGTCCGGCAGGCTTCCCAGGCGCCGGCGGCGGGGATCGGAGCCCGGCGAATATCGTCCGTACCGACATCGTCTGCCACGCGAGTCGCCGCGAAGCCCGCCGGGCCGATTTCCAACGCCAGCACAGTCATGAATTACCCACCGTCACAGTAGTTTTCGCCTGTCGATGGTGACGGCTCTCAGCAGCCACCGGTCGCTGCCGGTCGCAACCGGCGCCCCAGCACGATACGACGACGCGGCGTCGCGGGCGCGGGTTCCACACAGACCGGCCGGGCGCCGGTCCGGATGATCCGCAACGGCCGTTTGTGATCCAGCGGGGCCGTCCGATGCCGATCGAGGTTCTCCACGATCTTGCCGGCGCTGTCGTAGGCGACTCCGGCCCAGATCATGGCCCGGGGACCGTCGCCACGAGCGATCAAAGCCTCTGCGAGCTGGGAACATTCGGTCAGCAGCGGGCAGCTCGCGCAGATCCGGACCGCGGCGCGCCAGGAGTCGGGGGTGCCGACGTCGAGGTCCCAGTCGTCGGGTCCGTCGGCGCACGGCGGGCGGTGCGCGGCCGCGACGGCGACGGTCGCGACGGCGGGCGTGGGAACAGTCGAAAGCGGCGGCGCCACAGGGGATCCGAGAGGTAGCCGACGCGAGTGAATTGTGCTCATTTCCGTCTCCGGGGATGCCGAGGACACACGTGTGCAGTCACCGTGTGGTTCGCAGACGTGGCCCATGGGTCGGGCGGGCATCGGGGCTGCTCAACAGTCCCCGGCAACCAGCAGCGAACTGCTGTACTCGGCACGTTAACCCACGATTTGGCTGTCAGCAACCACTTTCGCCGCTATTTAACGGCACATTGACCAAGTCGTTGCACGGATGTATCGTCACTTAACGGGACGTTTTTGTACGGTCCGTTTTTCTACGGGGTAAGTTGTGATTTCCTAAGAGGTATGGCTGTGCACTCGGAGTACACGATCGACGAGCTGGCGCGGGCAGCAGACACCACCGTGCGCAGTGTCCGCGTGTACCACGAACGAGGGCTGTTGCCGTCACCGGAAGTCCGGGGGCGCATCGGCTACTACGGATCCGATCATCTGGAGCGGCTGCACACGATCAGCCGGCTGCTCAGCCGAGGTATGAAGCTCAACGGGATCCGCGAACTGCTCGAGGCATGGGATCGTGGCGACGGGCTCGCCGACGTCCTCGGGGTCAGCGACAGTCCGGGCGAGCGCGAACCCGTTGCGGCACAGGAGAAACCGGTCGGCGACGATCCGCTCGCCGATCTGCCCGACTACGTCAAACAGGCGCTGGCCGGCAGTTCCGACCCGCTGGAGGCCTACCGGGTCGCCAATCCGCGCTGCGGCGATCTCGCCGCGCGCCTCATCGACAGCGGGGTGCCGGACGCCACCGCCTTCCAGCTCGTGGAGCGGCTGCGCGCGGACTGCAATCAGATCGCCGATCGCTACGCCACCGAATTGTTCTACTGCTTGGCCGGGCAGGCCTACGAGCGCTCGCAGCGCGACAGCAAGGACCGCGCACGGCTGGAAACCGAGGTGGCCATCGCCCGCCTGATCGTCACCCGGGCGGCCTCCGAGCTCATCGACCAGGCCTTCGCCCGGCATGCCGAACTGCCCGCCCCCAACGAGGCTGCCCGATAAGTCCGGTTGTTCGATGTGCCCGGCGCGCCGTGCCGGTACGCTCGGGTGAATGCGCAGGCCTCTCGTCCCGCGGCGGGTTCGCGGAATCAATACTCTGGATCGGCGACTGGTCGACCGGAGCGCACGGTTGCGCCCGAGTACCGCCGACACCGTGCTGCGTTCGCTGAGCCACGCCGCCAACGCCAATCGGCTGTGGATCGCGGCCGGTGTCGGTGCGATCGCCGTCGGGACCACGACTCACCGCCGTGCCGCGGCGCGCGGACTCGTCGCCGTCGGCATCGCGAGCGGGCTGGCCAACGGTGTCGGCAAACCGCTGTTCCCGCGGCGCCGGCCACCCGCCGAGGCGGTGCCGCAGATGCGGCGCCTGATCTCGCCGCCGATCTCGTCGTCGTTTCCCTCCGGCCACGCCGCCTCGGCGGCGGCCTTCGTCACCGGCGTGGCGCTGGAATCACCGGTACTGGCGGTTGCGGTGGCGCCCGTGGCAGCCGCGGTCGCGTACTCGCGGGTTCACGTGGGCGTGCACTGGCCCACCGACGTGCTCGCCGGCGCGGCACTCGGCGGCGCCGTCGCGGTCGGCACCAGGCGGTGGTGGGCGGTGCGTCGCGACGAACCCGCGACGGTCGGCCCGGCACAGCGGATCGAACCCCTGATCGGCGGCGACGGCCTGCTGTTGGTCGCCAATCCGAACTCCGGCAGCGGCGACGGCGGCGGACTGCTGGCCGATCTGATCCGCAAGCTTCCGGCCGCGACGCTGCTCGAACTCGGCGACGACATCGACCTGAACGCCGAGATAGACACCCGGGTGAGATCCGGATCGATCCGCGCGCTCGGCGTCCTGGGCGGGGACGGCACGGTTTCGGCGGTCGCGGAAGCGGCGGTGCGGCACGGACTTCCGCTGGCCGTCTTCCCGGGCGGCACCCTGAACCACTTCGCCCGGGACATAGGTGTCGAGGATATCGCGGCCACCCTCGCCGCACTGTCCTCCGGACAGGTCGCGCTAGCCGACACCGCGCGGGTGCGCCTGGACGACGGCAGCGAACGCACCCTGGTGAACACCGCGAGCCTCGGCGGTTATCCCGATTTCGTCCGGTTGCGTGAACGCTGGGAACATTGCATCGGCAAATGGCCGGCCGCGGCGGTGGCGATGGTGTGCGTGCTCGTGCGCGCCCAGCCGCTGCGCACCACCATCGACGGCGTTCCGGCCTCGGTGTGGATGTTGTTCGTGGGCAACGGAGCCTACCGCCCCCGCGATCAGGTGCCCACTGCCCGAACCGATCTGCACGGCGCCGGTCTGGACATCCGGTATCTGCGCGCGGACCGGCGGTTCTCCCGATTGCGGCTGATCTGGGCGTCGCTCACCGGCACCCTCGGCGATTCGCCCACCTACGTCCACCGGCATGCGGACAAGTTGCGGGTACGCGTGGACGGGCCGCCGATCTCACTGGCCACCGACGGCGAAGTCGACACGCGCGGTGCGGAATTCGAGTTCATCGGCGATCCTTCGACACTGCCGGTGTTCCTGGTTGCCGACGGTGATGCGGAGCCCCGCCGCTAGCCGGCACCGGAGACTGCGCCGAGAAGAAGTACACACCTCATGGTATGAAATTCCTAGTTTTCACATGACGGAGGTGTCGGATCGTGACGCAGGCCAACCCCATGACGGTCGAATCGGCCGAGGCCGCTTTGGCGCGGCTGACCGCCCACGATCGCGGCGTGCTCACCGATCTGGTGTGCCGAGTCGACAAAGCGGCCTCCGGCTCGGCCTGGTCGCGGAAGGCGCCGCTCGTCGACGAGGTGGTGCGCTTCCTGGTCGATAGGCATCTGCTGCTGACCCACTTCAATTGGGGCGCTTGGGAAGAGGGACAGCAGGCGATCCAGCGCCGTGACCGCGCGGCGCTGGCGACCTGCACCGCACAGCAGTGCCTGCAATACCTGACCCTGCTGGTGCGCGCGGACCGCTTCACCGAGGGGACACTGGCGTCGGCCTTCGAGTCGGGGCTGATGCAGGCGCTCCTGCACCGCCTGCATCAGCACACCTACCCGCACGCGGCGCGTTAACCCTCGGCCAGCGCCCGCACTCGGGCCAGGACGTCGGGATAGCGCTTCAGATGTGCGCCGCCGTTGAGATCGATGGCCGCACCCGTCATCCACGCCGCCCGGTCGGAGGCCAGGAAGGCCGCCATCTCGGCGATTTCCTCGGGTCGGCCGCTGCGTCCGAGCGGGGTGTTCTCGAGGTACTCCTCGGTCAGCCCCGGAACGAAGGCGATACCGGCGACCAGCGGAGTGTCGACCAGGCCCGGACTGATCGCGTTCACCCGGATGCCGCGCTCGGCCAACTCCAGCGCCGCGACCTCCACCAGCATCAGCACACCCGCCTTGGCCGAACAGTAACCGGCCATCCCGGTTCCGGGCTGGCGGCCGTTGAGGGAGGCGATGCAGGTGATGGATCCGCCGTCGGCCAGGTGGCGGCCCGCGTATTTGATCGCCAGGAACGATCCGGTGAGGCAGACGTCGACCGTCGTTTTCCAGTGTGCCAGTTCGAGTTCGGTGATCGGGCCGGGTAGCGACAGCCCAGCGCAGTTCACCACCGCGTGGAGGTCGCCGCTCGCTTCGAAGCCGGCTGCCACCGACGCCTCGTCGGTGACGTCGAGCGCCACCGCACTCGCCGAATCGCCGATCTCCGCCGCCACCGTCCGCGCCGCCTCGAGATTCACATCGGCGACCACGACGCGAAAACCGTCGCGCGCCAGCGCATGTCCGGTGGCGCGGCCGATGCCCGAGCCACCGCCGATCACCATCGCGCCCCGCGTTGTCGGCGCTGCCTCCGGGGCGTTCGCCGCTTCACCGGCTGTACTCATCGCTGTGCCCCCTCGGCGATCGCGCGGTCGGCGGCGAGATGGCGGGTCAGGAAGTGCACCTGATGGTCGACGGCGGGCTCGAACCAGTCGTTGCCGGCGAAGATGTCGAAGTGGTCGCACGGGTAGTGGCGAACCTCGGCACGTGCGGCGAACGCGGCCTTGGCCGCGGCGTAGGCGGGCGCGGCGCGGTCGAAGTCGGCGATCTGCATCAGCACCGGCGCGGTGATGCGCGCGGCCCGCCGGTCGGCGCGATAGCTGCCCAGTTCCAGACCGATCGCCGCGTCCACCTCGTTGCGCCAGGTGGGGCCCGCGAGTGCGGTATAACTCTCGTAGTAGCCGTCGGCGGTCAGTGCGGCATGTTCGCCGGGCCTGCCGACCAGCGGCATCATCACCCGATTACCGCCGAACCGCCCGGCCAGGGCGCTGCGCACACTCCACACCGTGGACTTCGCGATCGCCGCGGCGCCGACCTGCCCGAAAGCGACTCGGCCCGCGGCCAATCCGTTCACCAGCGGCACGAGCGCGACGACCGCGCAGATGTCGGTCCGGTCCGCGGCGACGGTGAGGGCGTGGCCGCCGGACAGTGAGATGCCCCAGGCGACCAGTCGATTCGGATCCACGCCGGGCTGCCGTGCGGCCGCGGACAGCGCGGCACGGTAGTCCTCGGCCTGTGCGGCCATCGAGACCCGCTGCCGGGGTTCACCGGCGGAGGCGCCGAAACCCCGGTAGTCGAAGGCGAATACGGCCAGTCCGGCCGCGGCGAGGCGCTGTGCGAACGGTTCCAGCCCGGAATCCTTCGTCCCGCCGAATCCGTGCGCCATCACCACGACCGGACGGCCGCCGGGACCGTCGAACGGCCCGTCCGGCGCGCCCTCGAAAAACCATGCGTCACAGGTGGTTCCGGACGAGGTGAACTCGACCTGCCGATACGTCGTCACTGTGCCACTCCCACCGGTCGATCCGTCTCCGCCACGCGCGCCCACGGGGGCGGCCCCGACAGCCGCGCCCGCTCGGCGCCGGCCGGAATCTCACGCACCCGCATATCGTGTTCGTAGAGGAAGTAGTCCACCTGCTGGGTGTGCCGGGCGCTGGGCACCATATGCCCGGTGTAGTGCTGCTGTTCGGCGACGATCACCCGCCGCATCTCGTCCGCCGACGGCAGGCGGTAGCGGCCCACCGCATAGGCCCCGATCAGTCGCGCCTGGCATTCGACGAACGGGAACAAGGTCGGGGTGGACTGGGCGAATCCGGCGAAGGCCAGATCCTCGAAACCGGGCAGGAACATCCGCTTGTACAGATCGATCTTGTTGTCCGGAGCGCTGATGAAGTCCGGATCGAAGAACGGGAAGGTGATGTTGTAGCCGGTGGCGTAGATGATGATGTCGAAATCGTCGGCGGTGCCGTCGGCGAAATGCACGGTGGCGCCGTCGAATCGGTCGATATTCGGTTTCGGGATCACATCGCCGGAACCCAGCCGCAGCGGCAGTTCCACCGATTGGGTCGGGTGCGCCTCGAAGAATTTGTGATTCGGCGTGGGCAGGCCGTAATTCTCCGGACGGCCCGCGGTCAGCGGTTGTCCCCACTGCGCGATCTTGCGCTGCCAGGAGAACGGGATGTAGGGGCTCGTGCGGTAGTACTTGTCGGCCGGCTTACCGGCGATGTACTTCGGCACGATCCAGGCGCCGGAGCGAGTGGACAGCGTCAGCTTGTTGCCCAGCGCCTTCGACGACAGCTCGACCGCGATATCGGCGGCGCTGTTGCCCAGTCCGACCACCAGAATGCGCTGATCGGAGAAGTCCATCGGGGTGCGCGGGTCTATGTAGTGGTGGGCGTGCATGGTGCGGCCGGTGAATTCGCCCGGGAATTCCGGATAGCGCGGGTCCCAGTGGTGCCCGTTGGCGACGACCAGGAAATCGAAGTGGCGCACCTCGTTTCGCTGCGTGCGCAGTTCCCAGCCGCCGCCCGGCAGACGCCGCGCGTGTTCGACACCGTTGCCGAATTCGATGGAACGGTAGAGGTCGAAGGCGGCACAGTAATCGTCGAGATACTGCTTGATCTGGGTGTGGTGCGGGAAGTCGGGGAATTCCTCCGGCATCGGGAAGTCGCGGAACGACAGCTGATGTTTGGAGGTGTCGATGTGCAGGGAGCGATACGCGCTGCTGTGCCCGTTCGGGTTGCCGAAGGCCCAGTTGCCGCCGACACGGTCCGAGGATTCGAAGCACACATACGGCACCCCGTAGTCGCCGAGCATCTTGCCGGCGGTCAGACCGCTGATTCCGGCGCCGATGACCGCGGTACGCGGTTGATACATCACCACTCCTTTCACGCCATGGGCGTGTAGACAGATTCTCGATAGTGTCTACTAGTAGACACATTCTCAGATCTGTCCACACATTGCTAGGGTTTTCCCGAAACCGGTCGACAGCGAACCGGTGCGGGTGTGCGGCGAAAGGGGCGGCGGATGAGCGACACGACGACCACGACGGTGGTCGACCGGCTGTTGGAAGCGACACAGAAATTGCTGGCCGCCAAGGGAATTCGCGCCACCACGATGATGGAGGTGGCAGAGGAGGCGGGGGTTTCGCGCGCCTGGCTGTACCGGCACTTCCCGGACAAGCCCGCGCTGATCGGCGCCGCGATCGTGCGGCTCACCGACACCTGGTGGAACGACGCCCGCGCCGAACTCGACCGCATCGACACCTTCGCCGAACAGCTCACCATCGGCGTGCGCATCGGTCGCGGCGCCTACGACGATCCGGGCGCGCTGCTCATGCGCCTGCGCTCGTCCGAACCCGAGGAGTTCGCGGCCTGCGCCGGCGCCGGCGTCACCGCCCTGGTCCCCGCGCTCGCGGCGTTCTGGCGGCCCTATATCGACCGCGCCGCCGAACGCGGAGAAGTGCACCCCGGCCACGATCTGGCCGAGGTCGCCGAGTGGGTGGCCCGGGTCCTCATCAGCCTCGGCACCGTCCCCGGCGACACCTTCGACCCGGACGATCCCGCCGCGGTGTCCCATCATCTGCGCACCTACCTCCTGCCCGCGCTGACGCACGCGCCCGCCGGCGCTTCCGAACGGAGCCGCCGTTCCAGCTGATTGCGAGCTCACCCACTTCACACCACTCGGCTCGCCCGCCGAATGGAAAATGGAAATCATTTCCGTTAATGTCTGATGCCGCTCCATCGAGCGCTGCGCAGAACACAGAACGGAACAGAGATCAGATGAACAAGATCACCCGCATGACCGTCACGGCGATCACGGTGGTGAGCGCGTTGGGCGCCGGTTCGGCTGTCGCATCCGCCGCGCCCACGACGGCGGCAGATCACGTCCTGAGCACCGAGATCATGCCGGGCGTGCAGTACACGAGCTCCACCGCGGATCAGTCCGTGGTGATCGAGACCGCGACGGCCACGCTGGTCGCGGCGGGCGGGCAATTCCAGGTGCGCGACGCCTCCGGCGCCACGGTTGCCGGTGTCCCGGCCTTCCCGACCGAGCCGAAGGCCCTGACCGCCGTCCACGCCGCACCCGAGGTGCGGGCAGCGGCACGCGCGGCGACGCCGCAACTGCACCTGGAGAATATCGACGGCGACCCGCAGACCGAGCGATTCGATGCGGCGATCCAGGCCGCCATCAACGAATTCGGCCTGGCTACCAGCGTCGGAACGATGACCGGTGGTCTCATCGGCCTCGCCGTCGGCTGCGGAGTCGGCGCCGTAGCGGGCGCGGTGTTCGGCGCGCCCGTCCTCGACGCCGCCGGACTCACCCTCATCGCCGGCTGCCTGGCCGGAGCGGGCGTCCTGGGCGGTATGGGCGCCATCCTCGGCGCCGCGCTCCTCGGCATCCCCGTCGGCATCGCCTCCGCAATCAAGTTCCAGCACACCATGAACCAGCCCTACGAACAGCACACCCACGACAGCGAGAGCAACTGAGGACGGAACTCGGGCGTGGGCGGACCACCGCCCACGCCCTGCCCGCTGGACGACCGCCCTCCGAATCCGCACGTCGAGCCACTGAACAGCACGGTTCGGCCCGCTACGATGGGCATCATGTCCTGCCCGGATGTCGCGCGACCGGATCTTCCCGAGTACATGACCTGGGAAGAGCTGGAGCAGTTGCCCGAAGACATCGCAGCTCGCATCGAGCTGTGGGAGGGCCGGGTGGTGTGGCTTCGTCGCGGCCCCGGTGAACACCAGGAGTTCACCAACCTGTTGTGGAGCGGCCTTCGACGCTGCGCTCGGAAACAGATGTCCGACGATCCCGAACAGTGCTGGAGTGTGCGCACGGAAACCAACGTGTTCTTCGGCAAGTCCGGCAAGTCCGACTTCGTAACACCGGATTTCATGGTTCACCGCTGTCTCGAACAGCCGTACCAGCATGTCCGCTCCCCCGACGTCGTGTTGGTGGGCGCGGTGCTGTCGCCATCGAATTCGGATGCGGATATGGAACTGAAGAAGGCACGCTATGCCAAGGCGGGGATCCCCTGGTATTGGGAGGTCACCCTCGCCACGCAACGCAGCGCCATCGCTCACGTGCACGCGTACGTCCTCGCCCCGCAGGTGGGGCCGCTGCCGCCCGGAGTATCGGTGCTGCACCAGGCGAACTACGTCCTGGCGGGCGCCTGGTCACCCACCGCCTCGGAATCGGTTCGCATCGACCATCCGTTTCCGATCGACATTCCCTGGTCGGAACTCGAATTCGGATGAGCTGTGCCGGTCTTTCGTAGCAGCCGCTACTCCGTGGACTCCCGCACGCGAATCGGGGCCCTGCCATCTATCGCCGGGCCCCGATTCGGTTGTCAGTCGATGGGTCGAGTCAGGTCGTAGACCGTCGTTCCGCCCACTGTTATTGCGGTGTAGTGGGATTCGACCCAGCTGGTGATCTCGCTCGCGCTGCCGGAGCCACCGCCCGACCCACCGCGGCCGCCGGGGCCGGCGCCCGCGAAGAAGTAGTGGATGTCGCCGTTCTTCACGTAGTCCTGGAATTGGGCGAGGGTGGGCGAGTTGTCGCTGCCGGTGAAGCCGCCGATCGCCATGATCGCTGTGCCGGTGGACAATTCGAGGCTGCCCGCGGATTGCGAGCCGACCGTGGCCGCCGCCCAGCGGTTGTTCGCACTCTTCAGCAGTTCCCGCAGGGCGGTGTTGCCGGAGTTGCCTCCGCCGGGACCGCCGTCGCGGGTGCCGGTCGAGTCGGCATTCGCCGGTGGTTGCGCGTTCGTCGCGCCGCCGGATGTCGAATCCGTTGTTCCCGAATCAGTCCCATCAGGTGTGGTGCCGCCGGACGCGGATACCGAAGCACCCGGGGCATTTCCGTCCGGAGACATACCTCCGGGCCCGCCACCGAATCCGCCCATGCCGCGGCCAGTGTCGGGGCCGGAGGTCGGAATCGACCCGCTGTGCGCGGTCGCCGCTGTCTCCAGGGCGTAGGCGCTCGTGCCGGCGAAGCCGAACAGCAGTGCGGCGGCCGCGACGATCACGGTCATCCGGCCGAGGGCGTGCGCGCCGACGACGAGGACCGCCGCGACCACGATCGAGCCGATCAGGACGATCCAGCGCAGCGCCGGGTACCAGTCGGGCGTGCGGTCCAGCAGGACGAAGTTCCACACCCCGGTCGCCGCCAGCATGAGACCCAAGGCCGCACGCGCAGAGGCGAATTCACGTCCGCGCCACAGTTCCACCACCGCGATGCCGACCAGCGCGGCGATCGCCGGCGCCAAGGCCACGGTGTAGTAGGGGTGAATCGTGCCCTGCATGAAGCTGAAGACCACGCCGGTGACCAGAAGCCACCCGCCCCACAGGATCAGGCTCGCGCGGATGCGTCCGGTGCGGGGTGTGCGCCGGGTGAACCACAGGCCGGCCACCAGCCCGATCAGCGCCGCCGGGAGCAGCCACGAGATTTCCGTACCCATCGAGTCGCCGAACAGGCGGGTGATTCCGGTGCTGCCGCCGAAGCCGGTGTTGCCGCCCCCACCGGGACCACCGCCGCCGCCGTTGCCTTCGCCGCCCATCACGCGGCCGAGACCGTTGTAGCCCAGGGCGAGTTCGAGCAGACTGTTGTCCGTGGAGCCGCCGATGTAGGGCCGCGAATCGGCGGGCCACAGGCTCACCAGCGCGACGAACCAGCCACCGGAAATCACCAGCGCGACAACGGCTCCCAGGAGTTTCAGGATCCGGGCGCGCAGTGCGATCGGCGCGGCGACGAGAAACACCAGGCCGAGTGCCGGCAGCACCAGGAACGCCTGCATCATCTTGGTGAGGAAGCCGAAGCCGACCGCCACCCCGGCCGCCGCCAGCCAGCGGCCACTCCCCTTCTCGGTGGCCCGGACCGTGCAATACGCCGCCGCGACCAGCAACAGCACCAGCAGGGCGTCCGGGTTGTCGAACCGGAACATCAGCGCCGCGACCGGAGTCGACGCCAGCGCCGCACCCGCGATCAGCCCGGCCGCCGGACCGCTCCAGCGCCGCACCGCCCCGTACAGCAGCCCGACCGACGCCACACCCATCAATGCCTGCGGCAACAGCAGCGAGAACGAACCGAATCCGAGCAGCCGCCCGGACAGCCCCATCACCCACAGCGCGGCGGGCGGCTTGTCGACGGTGATGGCGTTACCGGAGTCTAGCGATCCGAACAGCAGCGCCTTCCAACTCTGCGTGCCCGCCTGTACCGCGGCGGCATAGAAGTCGTTGGCCCACCCGGAGGCGCTCAGTCCCCACAGATACAGGAACGCGGTCGCGACCAGCAGCACCAGCAGCCCGGGCCGCGCCCATCGCGGCTGGTCGGGCGGTCCCGAGAGGAACGCGCCCCACCGCGCCGGCTGCGGCGGCGATCCGGTCGGCTCGGCCTGCCGACGCGGCGCCTCTGTGATCGTCATACGGTTCTCCTCCGCCTCGGTCGCCGGGCTGTCTGCCGCGGCCGTTGCATCGAGGATCGCGCCCGGAGGTGGGTCGGCTCTTTGCCGAACCTATGCGCCGACTGTGAGGAGACTTCTTGACCTCAACCATGGTTGGGGTACCAGAGTTGCCGCATGACCACTTCGATCGACACCGTGACGCCATGGGTCGAGCAGCACGCTCATCCGCTCTCCGCCTCGGCCCCGGAGCATCCACTCACCGATCTGGCGCCACTGCGCCGGTCGGCCGGCGCCGCACGCGTCGTCGCGCTGGGCGCCGCGACCCGCGACACCCAAGAGTTGTCGGTGACCGCCCATCGGATCCTGCGTTTCCTCGTGGAACACTCGGGATTTCGCAGCCTCGTCCTGGAGGGCGACGATGCGACCAGCGCCGCGCTCGACGAGTACGTGCGCACCGGGGCCGGCGACCCGCGCGCGCTGCTGGCCGGGGCCCGATCGTTCTGGCGAACCGAGGAGATACTCGAGGTCGTCGGATGGATACGCCGATACAACCGGCAGCACCCCGACGATCCGGTTCGTATCGCCCATCCGGAGCCCGAGCGCCGGGTCACAGCGGAATCCGGCGACCTCGGCGATATCGAAAAGATGCTGGCAGACACTGTGATCCGCTGGCACGAGCCCACCGGGCACAAGGTCGTCTATTGGGGCGGCACGACGCATACGGTCGCCGCCGCGGCACGAAATGTGCTCCTCGGCGAGAAGCGGGTCACTCATCGCAGCGCGGGCGGCCATCTTCGAGAGCATTTCGGTTCCGGCTATCTGTCCGTCGGCCTGACGTTCGACCACGGCTCGACCGCGCACACCTTCCCTTCCCCGCCGGCCGACTTCGCCGAAACCGTACTCGGCCGCGTCGATCTCGCCACCTACCTGCTGGATCTACGAACCCCGGGCCCGGACTCGGTGCGAACCTGGCTCACCGCGCCGACGAAGACCCGCGTGATCGGCCCCGTGTACGACCCCGAGAACGACGGCGCGTTCCACCTCTCGGGCGGCTCCCTGAGCGAATGGTTCGACCTCGTCGTCCACCACCGGGCCGTGACCCCCGCGCGGCCGCTCGTCTAGGCCGGGGCGCACCGCTACACTCGGCAGCGGGCGAGAGGCGCTGCGACGGAACGGTTTCCGCCACGCTCGTCCGCCGATACGACCAAGGGCGCCTTCGACGACGGAGGCGATGGTGGACGATACGGCAGCGACTACGTGGGGGTACGGCGACTATCCGGCGATGGCGGCGCGGTTGTACCCGGCGGCCGTGGCCGCGATCGAGGCGGCAGCGGTATCGCCGGGCGATCGGGTGGTCGACATCGCCACCGGTACCGGCAATGCCGCGCTGCTCGCGGCCGCGCGCGGCGCCGAGGTCGTCGGCGTCGACTTCGAACCGACGCTGCTGCGGATCGCGGCGACGCGGGCCGCGGAACACGGTGGCCGAATACAGTGGCTGCGCGGCGATGTGGGCGATCTCCCGCTCCCCGACGCCTGCGCGGACGTCGTCGTCTCGGTGTTCGGTGTGATGTATGCGTCCGACCATGACGCCGCGGTAGCCGAAATCGCCCGCATCGCCGGCCGCGGCGCACGGATCGTGCTCGCGTCGTGGCTTCCGGGCAGCGCCCTGCCCGCGATGGGCCGAATCCTCGCCCCGTACCTGCCACCCCGTTATCTTTTTCCCAGCTCCAATCAGGGGCTACGGTCGCCGGGCCCGGTATGGCTCTTTGCCCCCAGTCTCTC